>JBDSGK010000101.1:0-16307 GCA_039919015.1 Ferruginibacter sp. | reverse complement strand
GGGCTCAGTATAATGAATACAGGGATAAACTGAATACAAGTCTCAGGTACCTGGAAGATCAGAAAGAAAAGATCAATTCAAATATCACACAGCCGGTTAAAGCTACTGCAAAGAAGATGAATGAACTTGAAAAAGATATAAAAAATGCAGAAGTAATAGCGCAATTCATAAAAGAAAGAAAGCAACAGTTAATGGCAGTAGCCATGAAATACCTTGGCAAGAACAAATACCTGGGTAAGATCAATCGAGAAGCATATTACTACGCTGAAACAATAAAAAATTATAAAGAAATATTCTCTGACACGGAAAAATTTGAAAAAAAAGCAACTGAGCTTTTAAAAAAGATCCCTGCTTTTAATGAGTTTATGGAAAGCAACAGCGGGCTTTCTTCATTATTTGGAAATCCATTGGGAAGTATAAGTAGTAATACAAACAGCACAACTAATTATTCGGCTTTAGGATACCAGAGTAATGCATCCATAGTTCAGGGTTTACAGCAAAGGAATATTTCCGGGCCAGCCATTCAACAGCTTACACAAACAAATGCCGGTTCATTAAATACTCCATTGCAGGAACTGAAAAATCATTTTCCCGGTTCAGCAAATACAGGCGAGATGCCCGATTTTAAGCCAAATGAAATGAAAAGCAAAACTTTTAAACAAAGACTTCAGCCTGGTACCAGCTTACAGTTTGGGAAAGCGACTAATTTTTTACCAGGCACTGCTGATATAGGTCTGCAACTGGCCTATAAATTAAATACCAAAAGCAGCGTTGGCCTGGGAACCGGTTATAAGTTGGGCCTGGGAAGCGGGATCAATAATATAAAATTAAGTTTTGCGGGCTTTGGTTTACGAAGCTTTATTGACTGGAAATTGAAAGGGAACTTTTTTATGAACGGCGGATTTGAATACAATTACAACGCAGCATTTAAGTCGTTCAGGGATCTGCCATCATTGAACAGCGGCTCAGTTTCATTATGGAAACCTGCAGCATTGATTGGAATAAATAAAAAATACAACCTGGGTAAGCTAAAAGGGAATGTAATGATATCCTATGATTTTTTGGCAAAACAAAAACTTCCGAAAACACAGGCATTTGTATTTCGCTTTGGATATAATTTTTAAATCTTTTTGTATGAATAAAATTGCTTTAATATCAATCCTGGTCCTCGGTTGTAATACCCTTAAAAGCCAGGATATTCCGAATTCAAAAAAAAATAACAGCAATCTGAAGTTGAATGATACTTTGCAATTCAGATCATTTAAACTTACTGATGCCGAACGAAAAAAATATGGTAGCCCTAAGGTAAATTGGGATAGTATTAAAAAGGTTCCGCCACAATCTTTAGATCTTGCAGAGAATAATGCTTCCGATGCCAATACTGCACCTGTAGTTCTCCCTTCACCTAACAGCGCCTCTTTGCTGAACCTGATCTCTGACAATGTAGACCTATACACCGGAAAGACCAGCGTGAACCTTCCTCTTTATGATCTTAAGTGTGGCAGCCTGAGTTTGCCAATTGCTTTGCAATCAAATGTAAATGCACATAAGGTTAACGATATAGGAACAACCGTAGGATTGGGTATGAATTTAAATGCAGGAGGGATTATTACCAGGGTAATGAAAAATCTGCCTGATGAGTTTACCGGTACAATTTGTCCTGCTTTTAATATGCCGGGTTGGGGTTATCTACAATTAAAAGGAAACGGACAAGGGATTGACCTGGCAAACTTTGATAATTATCCAACCCAAACTAAAATGGATATCATCGTGCGGGGTAACTGGAATCAAAAAAACAGTTTGCCCGGCAGGGGCTGGGATGTGCAGCCTGATGAATTTTATTTCAATTTTGGAAATTATTCCGGCAAGTTCGTTTTTGACCAGGATGGCGGAATTAATTTGATCCCTCAATCTAATATTAAGATCAGCCCTCTTTTCCAGGTAATTAACGGGGTAAACAAAATAACAGGATTTACAGTACTAACAGAAGAGGGAGTAAAATACGAATTTGGAAATACCCCCGGAGGCAATTATAGTTTAGCCCCGGTAGAGGAAAGTAAGTTAACAGTTAACACAAGCAGCATACAATATTCTTACAGGGCTATTGCCTGGGATCCATGGAGTGGATATTATGTTTTAAATGGAGGCATACCTCTTCAAATTCCTGTAACAAATGATTATGCTTATGAAAGAGAGCCTTATTTAATAGGTGCTGTTCCGGGCAATTATGCTAACCTGCCGGGAAATCCTTCGGAAGCCTGCTGTGGTTCTAATTTTGACCACCCTCAGAATAATGACAACACAGAATATTTTTCATATCCCTCTTCCTGGATGCTTACTAAGATCACTTCATCAACAGGCGACTTTATTAATTTGAATTATTCAGCTGCAACTAATTTATCTTATTTAGCTGACAGGTCTTTTTCATCCAGCCTTCCTGACCTTGCAGAAGAAAGATTACCGGCTTCATGGGGTGGGGATGTGGTTTTTGCATCTCCTGTACATCCTGTATGGGATGAGCTCAGGGGAATTTTTACTTTGCCTTCTAGACAAAATTTTACAATAACAAAAAGTACCATAAACCTCACTTCAAGGAAATTGATATCCATCAGTACATCTGAAAATACGGTGGTTAACTTCAATAGCATTACCCCGCGGGAAGACCTCCTTAATGACAAAAGGCTGGATAATATTGTCATTATAAATTCAAACAATGTTACGGTAAAGAAGGTAAATTTTAATTATGATATCATAAATACATCTGTCGCAGAACTTCCGGATGAGCAGTTTAAATTCTTCTACCATAAAACAAGATATTGGTATACGTCAACAGTCCCACCCAATTATATTGGCATGCATTCTAATTTTGTAGTCCGCAATTTTCAATATGTTTTTGGGGAAGAAATAAGAGGAGGTGCAAATAGTACCTGGGCTGTACCTGCAGCATATCGAAAAAGAATGTTTTTAACTTCTGTGCAGGAAGAAGCAAATGGCGTGATGATGCCATCGTATGGATTTAGTTATAACAATGCGGTTAAGCTGCCTTTTCGTACATCGGTTGACCAGGATTATTTTGGTTTCGCAAATTCCAATCCATCCAAACATCCTTTTATTGGATTAGCACCAACAAGTTACCTTAGTTATGAGTATAGAAATCCGAATACCGGCCCACCCACCAAGTGGGCACCGGCTTATTTTCCCGGTGTTCCTAATTCGCCAAATTCCATTTTATTTTTTAAGACACTCAATAGCGGTAACAGCTGGACAAATCCATTGTATGGAGGTACAAAGACTTATCATGTTACGACCATGCAGGCCGGGGTATTAAATAAAATTAGTTACCCCACAGGTGGATATAAAGAGTTCCTGTTTGAATTCAATGGCAACTCATCAGCCTGGAATGGTTTACGGGTAAATCAGGTTAAAGACTATGAATCTGCGACCGCAGCGCCAATCATAAAAAATTATAGTTATGGTACATTTGTAAATACAGATGCTCCTGCGCTTAATTTCAGTTTATATGAAACTGCGTTCTCTTATAATGGAACATGGTATTTCCCTACTGATAGGGAATTCTTTTCCGGGAACAGGATCAACGCAGAAGCGGTAACGAAGGGAAGTGCCGGTGGGTATTCATTTGCAGAAGTTTCACAACCAAATAATGGTAAAATAAGGCATGAATTTTTTACAGCCTCGGATTATATTGATGTAGGTACAACAACATACATTGTTTCTGATCTTACTTCAATCCCTGTTTTTCCTGTAAATTATCCTTATCCCTTTCCGCCAAAAACTTCCTATGACTGGAAAAGGGGAATGCCTAAAAAGGTGATCAATTATAACAACGCAGGATTACCGATACAATATGACGAATACATGTATCCCCCCGATATTCAATTCAACGGGATAAAGTTGATCCCCAGTTTTAGCGTTACACGATATCCCGTTGCCATTTTAGGAACTACGTTGATATGGAACCAGCGATTGTTTGGAAAAAATTATTATCTCTCTACCTGGAATCCTCCAATAAAAACAATAAGCAGGATATATGACCAAACCGGTACCCATTATGCTGAAAGCACCAGGGAGGTTGATTACAGAAAATATACGTATAACAGCAAGGACTATCTTTTACCCTTCCAGGAAAAAGATTTGAAGAACAGCCGCAATGAACAAACCATCCGTTACAGTAAGTATTCACTTGATTATAATTCTGCCAACCCCAATGATCCTTTTTTAGCAGGAATAGAAAACTTAAAAACAAAACATGTATTTAGTGCAAAGATCGAGCAGTTCTCTTATAAGCAGGACCAGGGTGGGAATAACAAAAAATATATTGACGGCCTGTTAAATAAATATCATACTGATAAACCTTTAACCCGGGAAATATTTAAACTGAGAACCAACGGGCTGCTGAATCCTTTTGTTGAATCAAATACAAATAACGGCTGGTTCAATTTTGATGCGCATTATAATTCGGAAGCAAACTTCCCTTTTTATGATGCCAATGGCCGTATACTTGAGCAGCATAAAACCAATGATATTAAAGAAGCCTATATCTGGGATTATAATAAAACATACCCGGTTGCAAAAGCTATACATGCAAATAACAATGAAATTGCTTTCTCAGGTTTTGAAGCAGATGAAGCAGGAGCTAATATGACGATCAATCCCGCAGATATTATTAATGATCCCGCAGGGGCATTCACCGGTAAAAAGTATTACAGCCTCAGGTATCCCGGGGCCTGGTTTCCACAGGAACCCATCACCATCAATTTGAATAACCCGGGTAAAGAATATAAACTTACTTTCTGGTATAAAGAGCCGGTGCTGAACCACACCCCGATAATTATTCATTATTATAATGGGAATGTAGAGCCTATTACTCCTTTTGTAACGGCTATTAAAACCAGGAATGGCTGGAAGTATGCTGAATATACAGTGCCGGCTTCTTTCACCGGTACATTGACCATCATTAAAGGATATTCCTCACCACCAACTTATATTGATGAGGTCAGGTTTTATCCTGCCCAATCACAGATGAATACCTACACATTTGATCCGCTGATCGGTATGACAAGCGAAACTGATGTGAACGGTAAATCAACGTACTATGAATATGACGCTTTAAACAGGCTGGCTTTTGTAAAAAATGAAGATAAAGATATAGTCAAATCGATCTGTTACAATTATGCAAACCTGGTTGTTCCCTGTGCAGTAAGTACAACAACCTGCCCGGCACCGGTGATCAATTCCGTAATAAGAACAGGAGGGTTTGACGTGACGCTGGATTTTGCCGCCCCTCCAAACAGTACAAATTGTACCATAACGGTACACGACATAAATGATGATATCTACTGGCTATTGCCTCCGGGTTGCAACTCCCCAAGAACATTTAATATCACCAATAAATTTCATCAGTATCGTGTCATGGTTAAAAGTTTCTCAGCAGCATGCCCGCTTGGTGTAGAGTCACTATGGGCTAATTTTTAGAATATTCAGATAAGTAAGTTGAAAACCCTATTCACAAAATAAATTAATTCCGATGTACCCCTTCAATAAAAATACGCTGGTTAAAAATTATTTTTTTTTGATTGTGTTCGCATTGCTGCATACAAAAACCAATGCCCAGATATCAAATAATAAAAATTTTGTGGCCACTGTTGAACTTAAGCAACCCGGTGTAAAAACAGCAGCGGCTGTTGGTACCGTGCCCACACAATCTAAAGTAACCAAGGTAGAATACCTGGATGGTTTGGGCAGGAGTGAACAAACAGTATTGGTAAATGCAAAGGAAATTGGGGTTGATGTAATTATTCCTAAAAAATATGATGCGCTGGGCAGAGTTGAAAAGGAATACCTGCCCTATGCTTTACCTTTAACAGGTACCGGAGCATTCAGGACTAACTGGGAAACTGAACAGTTATCTTTTTACCAAAATAATAACCCGGCCATTCTGCCCAATGATCTGCCGGATAACAATCCATTCAGTATTAATATTTTTGAACCATCACCATTAAACAGGGTAATACAAACTTTTGCCCCGGGTAATGTTTGGGCAGGAACAATAGGAACAGGAAATGGTGAAGTCTCTGTAAAGAACGAATTTAAAATTTACGATCCTTCTGCAGGGGATAATGTAAGATCCTGGGAGCTTAACTATTCAACCAACCCAGCTGTTCCTGTGATATCTTCTTACACATATCAACCAGGAGACCTGGCAAAAACAAAAACTTTTGATGAACACGGTAAACTGGTTGAAGAGTATAAAGATAAAAATGGGAATATCATTTTAAAAAAGGTTCAACTGGCAAATATATTCACTGTTGATCCTCACGAAGGTTGGTTATGTACTTATTATGTGTACGATGATCTAAACAGGTTAAGATATGTGCTACCGCCGAAAACAACAGAATATTTACGCAATAATAATTGGATATTGTCACAGCCTATAATTAATGAATTATGCTTTTGGTATGAATATGATGACAGGGGCAGATTGATCACAAAGCATATACCCGGTGCTGAGCCGGTTAATATGGTTTATGATAATAGAGATAGATTGTTATTTACACAGGATGGCCATTTGTATGCCCAATCAAATAAATTCTTTACAAAATGGTTAATGAACATGTACGATCCTTTGAACCGGCCGGTTGCCACGGCAATTTTTAATTCTGCAATTTATAAAACAAGGTCAGATCTGCAGGATGCGACCAATAATTTTTTTATCACGCAGACAACATTAAACCTATTGGGCGATAACATATCGATCAGCTATTTGCCCGCTTTTTTAGATCCTTCTTTATTAGACATCTTAACAGTTAATTTTTATGATAATTACCAAAACTCCGTTGCGGCCAATGCCAATGCCGTCTTCTTTTCCGGGTACACATTCCCATATGCAGCAGGACAGGCGACAGCATCGGGTGATTACCCTGCCGATGCAACAAAAAACGTTACAGTTACCGGTAAATTAACAGCCACAAAAGCTAAAATTTTAGATCCAACGGTTGTTCTCAATGGGAAACCATATTTATTCACGGTAAATTATTTTGACAAAGAGTACAGGATATTACAAACAGCAAAACAAAACTTAATGGGGGTGCCATATGTATTTGAGTACATTACAAATGTGGTCACCAACCAGTATGATTTCAACGGTAAACTGCTGGGTTACCAGGAAGTTGTTGATCCTTATGGCGTAAAGTGGTCGGTGGTTACAAAAAATGAACTGGATATTGAGGGAAAGATAACCAAAATATATAAAAAGGTATCCAGCCTTTTCACTACATCAAACGAAAAATTAATTGTTACCAATGAATACGACCGGCTGGGGCGCTTGCGGATAAAAACAACAGGAACAGGAACCATCTGCGAAAATAAACAGGACTACACGTATAATATCCGGGGATGGGTAAGAGGGGTGAACCTCAATTACCTGAATGGAAATATTAAACCAACAAACCAACGTTTTTTTGGTTATGAATTGGGATACAATACCCTAACTTCAGGAGGCACGCTTCCTGGTCCCCAGTTGAATGGTAATATAGGCAGTATGTCGTGGGCAAGTGCGGGTAAAGCAGGAAGAGATGCGTTGGGTACCTGGAATCCTTCTCCAAACGGGGCCGGTATACAAAGAAAGTATGATTATACTTACGATAATACCAACCGGTTAAAAAAAGCCGATTTTACAGAGTTAAAATATAATTCCTGGATCAATAATGAAAAAGACTTCAGCGTTTCAGGTAATGATAACGGCATGATGCGCTATGATGAAAATGGCAATATCCAATCCATGAATCAAATGGGTGTGGTTGGAACTGCCGTACAACCAATTGATATTTTGCAATACAATTATTTGAGTGGGGGAAACAGTAACAGGTTAATGGCAGTAACTGATGTGGTAAATGATCCGTCGTCTACTTTAGGCGATTTTAAGGAATTAACTGCCGGTGCTGCCGCTACCCAGGATTATGGATATGATGCCAATGGTAATTTAACAGTTGATTTTAATAAGCATATCAATAATTTAGGAGCAGGCTTTAACTCACCTGCAATAAAATATAACTACCTGAACTTGCCTGAATCAATTGCTGTGATAACTGAAAATGGCAATGCGAATAAAGGCAGCATCAAATATTCTTATGATGCCCTTGGCAACAAATACAGGAAAACAGTTACAGATCTTACCACCTCGCCCAACCCTACAATTACAGTTACGAATTATGTTAATGGTTTTATGTTTGGTGGCGGATTTGGCACAGGCTTGGACCAGATAGCAACCGAAGAAGGCAGGATACGTTATGCCATACAACCAAATAACACGATCGACTATGAATACGACTGGTTTATAAAAGACCACCTGGGCAATACACGAATGGTATTAACAGAACAGCCTACACCCTCCCCAACATTTCAATACAAGGCCAGCTTTGAGGATCTGCCAACCGTAAAAGTTACCAGGGAAGATATTGCTAAAGAAAAAGCATTATTTGGAGAAGATGTTTTATCGCCCACACGAAATCCTTTGCCAACTGAGTTGAAAGATAAAGACCCTGGGAATAAAAAATGTGCTCTTTTAAAACCCGGCAACAATGGTAAAGTGCCTTATAAAATATTAAAAGTGAATGCCGGTGACAAATTTAATATTGGCGTGCAGTATTATTACCGTCAGCAGGCATCAAAAGTGAGCAATAAAAATATAAGAGAAGATATTTTGAACAATTTATTAACTGGTATCCTGGGTATGGGTAATGCAGCAACTAATGCAGCTAAAGCCGGGAGCACATTGCAGCCAAATTTAATCAGCAGCCCATACAGTACCAGCAATGCACTACGCAGGTTTACTGATGATGATAACCAGCAACAACTCCCCGGTAACAGGCCACGTGCTTACCTTAATTATGTGCTGATGGACACTGCCATGCAGTTTATTAAAGGGGGGGCATTACGCGTAGGAGAAATGGATGCTGCAGAACCTGGATGGAAAAACCTGGTGCAAAATGACATTGAAGCAACGCAGGCAGGTTATTTCCTGGTCTACATCAGTAACGAAGAACAACCTACTGCCAACATGAATGCCGGTAATGTTTATTTTGATAACTTAGTGATCATTACCAATGAGGGGCCAATAATGGAAGAGAACCATTATTACCCATTTGGTTTATTGATACACCCGATCAGCACGGGAGGAAGTGGCAGGTTGCAAAACAAACATAAATTTGCTGATAAAGAATTACAGAATAATGAGTTTACGGATGCAAGTGGTTTAGACTGGATTGATTTCGGCGCAAGAATGTATGACGCACAGATTGGCAGGTGGCATGTTTTAGATAAAGAATCAGAAGTTTATTTTGCATTAACGCCATATAACTACGGGGGCAATTGCCCGGTCAATACAGTAGATATAGATGGCAATCTTTTCATTTTTGCCAATGGCTTTATGGTAAACCAATGGATGGGGGGCCAGAATAAAACAATATCACAGCCCTGTGAATGGACAAGAGGAAGAGGTGGATCAATTCCTACCAAATGGAAAACCGTTCCAAATCCAAATTATTATGCACCGGATAGAGGGTTCTATGAAAAATTTCCACGGAATAATGGGCTTTCATTTAAATACTGGAAAGGAGTTGATGAAGCATATATGAAACATTATAATGATGCGAATGCATATTATACAAATGGTTCTTTCACACCCATGGCCACTGCAAATGCAAGATTCAAAGAAGGCGAGTTAGCCGGGCAACAACTACTTAAAAAATTAGAATCCGGAGATATAGTTCTGAAAAAAGATGAAACCATAAAAATAGTTGGGCATAGCCAGGGTGCTGCTTATGCAGCCGGCATCGCTTCTGCATTAGCAAACAATGCAAAATATGCAAGCTTAGTCGAGTTTGTAGATTACCTTTCTCCACATCAACCAGGAGATTTTAAACATCCTTCAGGAGTTTATGGTCGGCAGTTTTCAACAGAAAGCGATCAAATATCTTCCAAAGGATGGAAGGCCAAAACATTTGGGTATTCCTATTATCATAAAATATATGGGGCCAACTGGGGTATAGAAAGAGAGAATTATAGCGGTGGATATGGTGGGCATATGGTTGAAACCTGGTTAAACGATTTATTATTATATTGGGGAGAAAAAAAATAAACGGCATAAAGCTTATGAAAAAAAAACGGATCTTTTTTCTTTTTTTTCTTTCATTATTAATGTCTTGTACCCGCAGAAACAGGCTTTCTGAAGACGACTATAAATGGATGCCATATACCGGAAAAGAAACCCTTATATTCAGATCAAATACAGGAATGGAGGACACCATCTTTCTTTTAAAAAAAGATACGATCCTCGGTTATGCGGATCCTCTCGCTTTAAATGGGCTCCAGTATGAAGTGCTAACAGTTTCTGGTAAGCATACTGATCCAACAGAAGGCGAACACCGTTATTTAGAAAGCAATCTTTTCGAAATAAACAAAGGCAAGGATAAATTTGCTGCATTAGATATATGGTTTATGGCTGCAGATGCCTGGTTTTATAGATCAAGCGAAATTAAAATTGATAGCCTGCAAAAAGAAAAGCCTTCCCCTTTTAAAACTCAATATGGCCAATATAATGATGTGTATGTGTTCAACGGAGAGGATGAATTAGGTTATGGCCAGCGAAGTAATTTTATAACAAAATTATATTGGAGCAAATCAAATGGCCTGATCCGGTATGATAAAAAAGATACTGTTTATTGGGAACTGGCGAAGAAATGGTAAAATATGCTGTAACAATTTCCTGTAATACCTTTCGTGAAATTTTACCTTACCAACGCACCCTGCAACCTCAGCAATTCAGTTTCCGCTAACTTGGTATTGTAGCGTGCTGCAATCAACCTGTCGTAAGCATCTGACAAACTTTTTTGGGTCTCTCTTAATTCAAGATAGGTTGAAACCCCCAGTCTCAGGCGTTCCAGCGCTATATAAACATTTTCTTTTGCCAGTAGGATATTCTCTTCTTCCAGCGCTAATGTTTTTTTCTGCAGTTCATAATCTTTATAAGCATTGGTTATGCCCAGGTCGATCTGTGATTTTTGATTTTTGTAAACAATGTTCAGATAATCAATATCCAGTTGTGCCTGCTTGATCTGGCGCCTAACCGTAAACCCATTTAAAATAGGGATGGTTACCCCGATACCATAATTATAGCCCATATTCCGGTTGTACAAAAGGGTAAAGGAATTAACGGCAGTTTTGTTTTGGTTTTTAGAATAATTATAAGCCGAGTTAAAGGAAACCACGGGGTAAAGATCGGCCCTTCTTTCTTTTAAAGTGAGTTTACCAATATCAATATTTTTTTTGGTGACCTGTAATAACGGGTTGCTGCTTTCAACCATACCCATGATATCGCCCAGGATGATATTATCAGCAAAGGGAATGGTATCCGACACTTCGTAACGGGTGTTCATCTCTACATTCATCAGTTGGTTGAGTTGTTCCTTTAACTGGTCAATTAAAGTTAGCTGTTTAAGCCTTGCTGCTTTTTGAGCATTCAGGTCAACCTTACCCTGCAGCAGATCTGGCTTGGCGCCAAGGCCCACACTCAATTTTTTTTCGGCAAGCTTAACACGCTCTTCATTAATGCTCATCTGTTCTTCAATGGCTTTCAACTGCTGGTACTGCCTCACAATATTGTAATAATTATTAACTACGGTTGCAACTGAAGTAACCATTTGGTTCCTGATATTCAGCTCGCCAAGTAATACATACTGCGAGAGTTTATCACGGGTGGCAAACATTTTAAAACCGTCAAATAATGTCCAGTTGAGTTGCACAGAACCGTTCAGATTATTTGAACGCACACCATTGCTTTGTCTTTTGGTGCCGTCTGCCAGTTCCTGTTTTTGGTTATTATTATTGTACACCAGACCTGCTGTTGCATTTACCCTGGGTAAAAATGCTGCCCTTGCATAAGATTTATCAATGGCGTAAGACATGGAATCAATGCGTAATAATTGTATGTCGTAATTATTTTCAAGTGTTGCTGCAATGGCCTGCTCAACCGTTAACTTGTTTTGTGCAAACAAGGGCTGACTGAAAATGATAAGGAAAAAAAAATTTAATATTTTAAAAGAGAATTTCATTTAATATTTTTCAATTTTACGATCTTAAAAATTATTTTACTGTCAGCCTGTCCCGATAGCTATCGGGATGTTGAAGGCGGTAAATTATAAATGGAATGCTGCTTTCATGAAAAGCCGTCTTCGACAGGCTCAGACTGACAGCTCATTTATTACAAAAATTATTCGGTCACTTTTTCTTTATCAACTGTATCAACCATATCAACTTTTTGTATCGTCGCCGCTTCATCCATTTCTTCCAAAGCATTTTTCTTTTTCTTAGATGAAAGGAAAGAATACATAGCGGGTATTACAAATAAGGTGAGCACCAATGAAAACAATATCCCTCCCACAATTACAATGCCCAACGGAATACGGCTGGTTGAAGCATCTCCCAGGGATAATGCCAAAGGCAATGCACCTAAGGACATGGCAAGGCTGGTCATTAAAATAGGGCGGAAACGTGCCACGGCTGCATCCATTACTGCCGGTATTTTTTTAACCCCGGTCAGTTGTATCTTATTGGCAAATTCTACAATTAAAATTCCGTTCTTGGTTACCAGCCCGATCAGCATGATCATGCCTATCTGCGAAAAAATATTGAATGTTTGACCAAATAATTGTAACGATAATAATGCACCTGCAATAGCCAACGGTACGGTAAGCATGATGATCAAAGGGTCAATAAAACTTTCGAACTGTGCTGCCAGTACCAGGAAGATCAATATGAGCGCCAGGATAAAAGCAAAGCTGGTATTGCTGCCGCTCTCTGCATAATCTCTGGAGAGACCGCTGAGGGCTGTACTGAAAGTGTCATCCAATAATTTCTTTTTAATTTCCTCCATGGCCTTGATCCCATCGCCTACTGTTTTGCCGGGTGCAAGCCCTGCTGAAATAGTAGCCGATTTATACCGGTTAAAATGGTAAATGGTTGGCGGTGTATTATTTTCTTCAAAAGTTACCAGGTTATCCAGCGATATCTGGTTTCCAATATTATTGCGCACATAGATCGATTTCAGGTCATTGGGATCATCCCTGTCATTACGTGCTACCTGTCCCATTACCTGGTATTGCTTACCATCTTTGGTAAAAAAACCCAGCCGGCGGTTACTCAGTGCCAGTTGTAATGCTTCAGAAATATCCTGTACACTTATACCTAATGTGCTTGCTTTTAAACGGTCGATGATAACCCTTAATTCAGGTTTATTGAATTTAAGGTCCACATCAGCCTGCATCAGTACGGGATTATTATTGGCTTCTTCCAGAAATTTTGGTAAGATCTCTTTTAGTTTTTCAAAATTTACATTTTGCAGCACAAACTGTACGGGTTGGCCGCCCCTGCGGTTAACAGAGATGGTTTGTTCCTGGATACTGTTTGCCCTGCCTTCATTGTACTTAGGTAAATTTTTATTTACCATATCCACAATTTCCTGTTGTGATCTTTTTCTTTCGCCGGGCGGTACAAGTGTTACCCTTACAAAGCCTGTATTAACAGCACCCGAGCCGGTAAAACCAGGCGCAGTCACAGTCATTACCATTTGAGTTTCCGGAACAGAATCAGATATGAATTTTCCGAGTTTATCTATGTAGCGGTCCATATAATCATACGCCGTTCCTTCAGGGGCACTGACTGATAAGCGGAACTGGCTCCTGTCTTCCATGGGTGCCAATTCTGACTGGATCGTTATCCCTATAAAAATGATCATAACAACACAAACTGCTAAAATGACAAAAGCCACCCATCTTAATCTCATGAAACCATTCAACATCCTGCGGTACCCATTTTCCATACCCCGGAAAAATGGTTCTGTTGCTGTGTAAAACCTGGAGTGTTTGGGCACCTTCCTGGTCATCTTTACATTTAAGACCGGCGTTAAGGTTAAGGATACCAATGCAGAAATGAGTACTGCCCCTGCCACTACAATTCCAAACTCACGGAAGAGTCTGCCCACAAACCCCTGTAAAAAAATAACGGGTAAGAATACGATGGCCAGTGTGATGGACGTAGAGATAACCGCAAAATAAATTTCTTTGGAACCTTCTCTCGCTGCTCTCCATTTATCCATGCCGGCTTCCATTTTTTTGTAAATGTTTTCCGTGACCACGATACCATCATCTACCACGAGGCCTGTTGCTAATACAATGGCCAGGAGGGTAAGTACATTAATGGTAAATCCAAAAAGATACATGATAAAGAAAGCACCGATCAATGAAACTGGAATATCAATAAGTGGCCGCAGGGCGATAAGGGTATCCCTGAAAAAAAGATAAACGATAAGGATAACCAGCAAAATTGAAATGATCAATGTTTCTTTTACTTCTGAAATTGATTTCTTGATGAACCTGGTCTGGTCCAAAGCTATATCCAGTGAAATATCAGCCGGTACTTCTTTTTTTATCTGGTCAAGCCTTTTATAAAATTCGTTGGAGATGGCAACATAATTAGAACCCGGCTGCGGAATAATGGCCAAAGCGATCATGGGAATACCGCCTGCTTTTAAAATAGATTCTTCGTTTTCGGGGCCTAATATAACTTCTGCGATATCACTGATCTTAATATTCGTGCCATTGATGTTCTTTACATTTACATTATTGAATTCTTCTTCTGTATTTATTTTACCAAAAGTTCTTACCGATAATTCAGTTGTGTTACCTGAAATCTTACCTGAAGGCAGTTCCACATTCTCTCTTGCCAATGCTGATTGAATATCATTAAAAGAAATGCCATATGCACTCATTTGTGAAGTATTGAACCAGATACGCATCGCATATCTTTTTTCGCCCCAGATACCAATACCACTTACGCCAGGGATGGTTTGCAACCTTTCTAAAAGATTATTGTTGGCATATTCTGTTACTTCCAACTGGTTGCGGGTATTGCTTTGTACGGTCATGGATATTATGGGATCGGAACTGGCATCTGCTTTAGAAACCACCGGTGGTGCATCCAGGTCGGAGGGGAGTGAACGTATGGCCTGTGAAACCTTATCCCGTACATCATTAGCCGCAGCTTCCAGGTCTTCGCCCAGTTCAAATTCCACATTAATATTACTGTTGCCCTGGCTGCTGGATGAAGTGATGTTCTTTATACCGGCAATACCATTGATGGCTTTTTCCAAAGGTTCGGTTATCTGCGATTCAATAATGTCAGAATTGGCACCGGGGTAAGAAGTACGCACACTGATATTGGGAGGATCAATGGCCGGGTAATCCCTGATGCCCAGAAATTTAAAACCGATCACCCCGAACAAAATGATAATAATACTGAGTACCACTGCCATTACCGGGCGCCGTAAACTGAGTTCTGATATATTCACTTACAAAAGGATATTTATTGTTTGTTAACTTTATTAATGGCTACTTTATTACCGGGTTTTGTAGTTAACAGCCCCGTGATCAATATGGTGTCTCCCGCCTTCAGGCCCGATGTGATCTCAACCATCGCAGAATCCCGTATGCCGGTTGTTACTTTTTCTACAGCGGCAGTACCGCTGCGATACACGATCACTTCCTTATTTCTTGCTTTGGGTATTACTGCCTGTGAGGGAACCATTAAAGCAGCTTCATTTTTGCCCAATGCAATTTCAACTTTTACAAATGAGCCTGCAATGAGTTGGGCATCTGCTTTATCTACAATGGCCCGCACCCTTAGGCTACGGGTATCTTCTGCAATATTATTTTCGGTGGCAATGATCCTGGCTTTGTATTTTTTCTCACCATTATCAATGCTGAATTGGACCGGGTTCCCGGCTTTCATATCTGAACCGTACTTTTCAGGTACCGTAAATTCCAGCTTTAACTGGCTTACTTTTCTTAATGTACTTATAACTGTTGCAGGTGTAATATAAGCCCCGATGCTGATGTTTCTTAATCCAAGTTTACCACTGAAAGGCGCTCTTAGCGAGGTCCTGGCAATACTGGTTTGTACAATACTCATATCGGCCTGGATATTATTTACGGAAAGTTTATAAGTTTCTACTTCCTGTACACTTACACCACCGATCTTCAGTAAGGCATCATAACGTTGCAAAGTTTCCTGCGCAACTTTTAATTGTACCCTTAATTTACTCAATTGGGCCTGCAGGTCGCCATCATATAATTTTACCAACAGGCTTCCCTGTCCAACCTGGCTGCCCTCTTTAAAATAAATACCCGTAACCCTGCCTGATACCTCGGGATGAAGTTCTGTTTCTTCTGCAGCGA
>JBDSGK010000100.1:0-13136 GCA_039919015.1 Ferruginibacter sp. | reverse complement strand
TTAGGAGTTAGGAGTTAGGAGTTAGGAGTTAGGAGTTAGGAGTTAGGAGTTAGGAGTTAGGAGTTAGGAGTTAGGAGTTAGGAGTTAGGAGTTAGGAGTTAGGAGTTAGGAGTTAGGAGTTAGGGATAATCAGGTTAATCAAGTTAAATAAAAGAGCCGCTTGTTTAAGCGGCTCTTTCTATTGTTTTGATCTATTGATTTTTTTTAGAAGCTATATCTGATGGTCAACTGTCCGTTCCAGCGGCTGCTGTTAAACGCATTGATACCATCACTGATAACACCAACTTTATTGTCAGCTGGTTTATTGAACCTGTAATTAGGAGTAGTTCCGGTAAAGTTAGAAACGTTCAATACAACTGCCTGGTCAAAGTTGAAGAAGTATTGACGGCCTGCATTCTTATCGATCAAATTGGTCAGGTTGAATATATCAAAACGCACGGATAAAGTATGACGCACTTTTCCGGTATTAATAGAAAAAGCCTGTTCAATATTTGCATCCAGTATATGTGTGAACGGAGACCTTGCACCATTACGTTCAGCAAACTTTCCACGGTTCTTACTCATGTATTTATCAGCTAGAATGAATTCTTCAAACTGGTCTTTTTGTTGTGTTGGTGTAAGTGTACCATTGGTAACAAAAGACATCTGATCCATTTCAGCCCTGCTTGCAGGGATATACATCAGGTCATTAAAAGTTCCACCATCACCAATAAATGCAGCGCCATTCATTACATAGCTGTAAGGGCTACCCGACTGTCCGTTATAAACAAATGAAACGGTTGTAGCCATTTTACCTTTCAGGTATGTGAATTTTTTAGAAGCCAACGCAAAGATCCTGTGGCCCATATCAAAATCCGAAGTACTTAACGGTAGCTGGTTCCTGCTGGTTACGGCTTCCATATTTAACCAGTTAGACGTATTAATAGAACTGGTAGCCTCATTATGTACCTGTGAGTTGCCATAGGTATAAGAAGTATTGAATGTAAATCCTTTTTTCGTTTGCTTATCAATAGCTACAGTGAAGTTATAAGCAAAGCCTTTTGGACCCGCAGTATTCTTCATAAGAATAACGTTGGCATAAGGATTCCTGATCGCATTGGTTGTTCCATAAGTACGGTATATAAACCTGGTTGGGTTACCGGTAGTAGAATGTACAAGCCTTGAATCGGGGCCAGAAGTTTTTACAGTTGGGGGCGCTATATTTACATTGCTCCAATCTACTTCATATATATTTTTTGTGTACAGGATGTCGAAGCTGATGCCCCATCCGTTATTTAATTTTTTATCTGCACCCAATGCAAACTTAGCTACTGCAGGCAGGTGAAAATTCTTTGCAACAATGTTCATATCACCCTGTGGCCTGATCAGCAACGGCGACAAACCAAAGTCTGCCTGTGTATATTGATTCTTTACATCTGCACGGAACAATACCGGCTGACCGGCTAATTGTAAACCATATTGGGTTCCTGCTGCTGTTAACTGTGCTGTTGTACGTGATGTATCTAAAGCACCAATGGTTACACCGTTGTTTTGATACACACCACCTGGCCATACCAAAGGGGTTCTGCCACCAAATACACCAATACCACCACGTATAGTCACGTTCTCATCATCAATTACATATTTAAATCCTAAGCGTGGAGAGATCTGCCATTTTGGTACGAACTTATCACCTGACACTGCTCCCTGGAGGTCATAAGTTAATGCAATTACCGGCCTTGCCGTATCATTAAAGAACTTGTCTGTAGGTACATCAGTCGTGAACTTGGTCCTGTCTGCTCTTAAACCAAGTGTTAAAGTAAATTTATCGGTTACTTTAATGTCATCATTAATAAAGAAACCTAAACGTATAGATTTAAAGTTTGCGGCTGCGCCTGTAGCATCATCACCATTCTTATCATTAGCATCTACCAATGAGTATCCCCTGCGGATACGTGATGGGCCACGGTCTTCCATGAAAGCGGTCAATGGGTTGATGAGTGTAGCACCTGTGCCCAAAGCACTGTAAATATATGCACCATATGCCCTGTTCATGAAAAGATTATAAGACTTATTGAAATCTATATCTGCTCCAACAGTGATGGCATTTTTGCCAACATAAAACTTAAAGGCATCATAAAAATTCAGGATCCTTTGTTTTAGCAAATTGGCTGAAGAAGCAGTTTCAGTACCGAAGTTAAGTGCAGGCCCGCCATCATAAGATACGATCTGCACGTTCGGGAATGGCTGACCTGTAGGGCCCCTGTCATCTACTACATCTGTTATTGAAGCCCTGAACTTGTTATTTACTTTATTACTGAATTTGGTATTCAGCTCCAGGTTACCGGAATGCGTTGTAGACGGAAAGAATTCGGCGCTATTAACAAAGTTGATATTTGTTTGAGTGCTGCGGCCCGGATTCGTCCTTTCCGTATTGGTATAACGATAACTCAGGGTAAGTTTGTTCTTGCTGTTTATATTGAAATCAAAACGGGTGTTGATATTAAGACGCTTAACATCATCCGGGTTATTAAGGTAGTCACCTGTTTCATAACCATATTTGGTCTTCAGGAAATTTACCAGTTTGTTCACGGTATCAACGATATTGAACCGGACACTGCCATTCGAATTTAATATATTCGCGGGGGTATATGGTTGTGGGCGGCTATCGTTTTGGATCTCTGCATTTAAAAAGAAAAATGCCCTGTTCTTAATGATCGGACCGCCAATTGTAAAACCATAGGTCTTGTTTTTAAAATCCGCCAATTTTTTACGGGCACTGTCTGGTAATTTGCCGGGCGTTTTGCCTGCAAACTCCTGGTTTCTGAAAATATAATAGGCAGAACCATGAAAGTTATTGGTACCTGACTTGGTAATGGCATTGATGGCGCCACCTGTGAAGTTTCCTAAAGCAGCATCAAAAGGAGAAAGCTGCACTACGATCTGGTCCACCGCATCTATACTAATAGGAGGTGTACCTGCACGTCCGCCATTGGTTCCCTGGTCACTCAATCCAAATACATCATTATTTACAGCTCCATCGATCAAAAATCCATTGTAACGGTTATTTTGTCCACCAATAGAGATACCTCCCAGTGAAGTTATTTTGGCTTGTGGTGTAAAACGAACAAAGTCATTCAGGTTTCTGCCAATTGTTGGTAACATGGCCAGCCTGTCCCTCCCTATCTGTGTCTCATTACCTGTTTTAGGAGCAGTACCCCTGCTACCTAAAAGTACAACGGCTTCTAAACTGGTAGATTTATCTCCCAGTTTGAACTCAATGTTCATTACATCACCCAGTATGAGGTAAACATCCTCTCTAACATCATTTTCAAATCCTACAAATGAAGAAGCGATGGTATAAGGTCCGCCGGGATTCATATTGTTGATATCAAAACGGCCGCCAGTACGGGCAATTGCCGTGTAAACAGTACCTGTTGATGTATGAGTGGCAGTGATCGTAGCTCCCGGTAGTGTGCTTCCGCTCTTGTTCTTCACAACTCCCGAAATACTACTGGTTGTTACCTGTGCATTTACTGTAAATTGAAATACAAATGCACACAATAGTAGAAATAGAATTTTTTTCATTCTCATAATAGTTTGTTTTACGCTGGCAAAGAAACTAAATAAAAGCCGTATTCTGACAACTTTTATTAACAAATTATCAGGCAACACAAACTTAATTTTAGCTGCATCTTTGCTTACTGATTTATTAACCAAAATATGCCCGGGGGTACATTTTTACATCGTAATACAGGTCAAATGTCTTTAATATCTTGAAATGTACAGCCGCCACCAGGCAACCTTATTTTACCATGTCCCGTTATAAGAATAAAATTTACCAAAACCGAAAGGCATAAGATTCTATTCCCGTTAACTTTGCCTGATAAATAAGAAATATGTTAGACAGTATTGAAAGTGCCATTGAAGATATTAAAAACGGGAAACTGATCATAGTTGTAGATGACGAAGACAGGGAAAATGAAGGTGACTTTATTACTGCTGCGGAAAATGCAACGCCGGAAGTGATCAATTTTATGAGCACCCACGGGCGGGGATTGATCTGTACCCCTATAAGCGAAGAACGTTGCCGTGACCTGGATCTTCAACCGATGGTGATAGACAACACCTCCCTGCATGAAACAGCATTTACGGTGAGTATTGACCTGCTGGGAGATGGCTGTACAACCGGTATTTCGGCACACGACAGATCCAGGACCGTTAAGGCGTTAGTGAACCCCAATACAAAGCCTGAAGACCTGGGAAGGCCGGGGCATATTTTTCCATTACGTGCAAAAAAGGGAGGGGTATTACGCCGCTCAGGTCATACCGAAGCTACTATTGATATGGCACGGTTGGCCGGCTTTGAAGCTGCCGGTGTGCTGGTTGAGATCATGAATGAAGACGGTACCATGGCCCGCCTTCCCCAGTTAAAAGAAATTGCAAAAAAGTTTGATCTGAAACTGATCTCTATAAAAGACCTGATCGAATACCGCCTTAAACAGGAAACCTTAATTAAAGAAGAAGTACGGGTTCAATTACCAACCAAATATGGTGTTTTTGAACTGATCGCTTTTGAACAGGTAAATACTGGTGAAGTTCACATGGCATTAAAAAAAGGAGAATGGAAAAAGGACGAACCCGTTTTGGTAAGGGTACACAGTAGTTGTATGACGGGGGATATCCTGGGGTCGCTCAGGTGTGATTGCGGCGACCAGTTGCACCATGCCCTGAAGATGGTGGAAGAGGCAGGTAAGGGGCTGGTGCTTTATATGAACCAGGAAGGCCGGGGTATTGGTCTTTTAAATAAACTGAAAGCTTATAAACTACAGGAACAGGGTATGGACACGGTAGAAGCGAACCTGGAACTTGGCTTCGATATGGACGAAAGAGATTATGGGGTGGGGGCACAGATCTTACGCCACCTGGGTGTAAGTAAAATGAAACTGATGAGTAATAACCCACGCAAACGTGCAGGATTATTAGGCTATGGTTTAGAGGTGGTAGAAAATGTACAAATTGAGATCGCATCAAACCCGCACAACGAAAAATATTTACAAACAAAAAAGGATAAGATGGGGCATGAAATCATGAACAAGTCGTGAGTCGTGAGTCTGGAGTAAATGCAAGCTACATTCGTTTGAAAGACTCTACTCCTAACTCCTAACTCCTAACTCCAGACTCACCTTGTTGCTTTCTTCTTCTTACGTTCTTCACGCTGCAGTATCCTTTCTGCTTTGGTAAGTTTATCAAAATCCCTGCTGTAACTCAGGCGCACACCAGTTCTGTTACGTTGTCCGAGTGTAGCATCTACAACAGTTCTGTTGAATCCTACGATCCTTAATTTGCCATCTTTCGTCAGCAGGTATTCAATGGTGATATCGGGTGTAAGTAAAACGTTTGTATTGCGTGCAAGTAAAATATAAGGGTTGTTGTAATCAATATTTCCGCCCAGCGAAACAACCAGCCTGCCGTTGATATATGCTTTTTTAAATCCAAAATTACCCGATGCTTCGAGTGCATTAATAAGTTCTGTGCTGGTTAAATTATAATTTGAGTTAAAAGAAATGTAAGGGGTAATGGTCGGGTCCTTAAATAGTTTTTGAAAAACCTTGATTAACTGGTTATTTAAAAATCCCGAAATTACCTGGCCTGCCGTACCTGATAAAAAGGAGGCGGTAGAGGCTCCAAATCCCCCGTTATTATCATTGATAAAAGTATTAAAGAGCAGTAGTGATGCTACCTGCCTGTTCTGCTCGTTCTCATCTTTGGAGAATTTTTTAAGGTTCTCCAGCAGTACCGGATCTTTGGAATAATCGGTTTGTTTATTCTGGGGAATTTCAAATTCAAAAGCGATCTTTGGTGCTTTTAAAGTATTGGTAAGATGTGCAATGATGAGCAGGTCAGATTTTTGCTGGTACTTTCCACGGCTGGTTGCCAGGCTGCTCAGGTCAACATTGGGTGCCAGGTATTCGGCATTAATAACGATCTGTGCTTCATAAGGATCGCCGTTCCAGGTTATGGAAGAACCATCGCTGATGCTGAAATATTTTTGCAGGAAGGTTTGAAAATTGAATTTGTATTCACCATCGGTGATATCATAGCGTCCCCTTATGGTGAGGGGCTCTTTGGTACCTACCCTGATGGTTAATGATCCATTGCCCCGGCCTTTTATGATATCACCTGTTGTTTCATCCAGTATCACATCAATTTTACAGGCAGGGTTAGCCGTTAAATTCATGGTAACCAAAAAATTACTTTCTTTTCTACCGGTATAATCGTCTTCCATCTTACTACCATACTGTATAAAATCAATATAATCGATCTTGCCGTACTCCTGGCTGGAACTGGTTGGTATAAAGATATGGCTGCTGTCAACTGCCGAAGGTTCGCCCGTAATATTCATTCTCATATCTGTAACCGGGCCATTCAATGTCATTACTGCTTTACCAATAACGTTTCCGTAAAACTGGCTATTGTCTCTTTTGGTTGTGTTGAGTAAAAGCATTTTGCCGGTCTCAAAGCGGATATTGTCGAAACCGAATTCGTTGAAAAATTTATGCTGCAATTTGCCACTGGCCGTGCCGGTATTGTTCAGCGTGTCTCTTAACTGCAACAAACCAAAATCAATCTCATCAGGATTAAAAATGATGGTTTCGTTTGTGAATTTATATTTGACCTGTGTGTACTTTACTTTCAATTCGCCTTCGGTTATGTTTACTGTGCCGGTGAGGTACCTGTGACCGGGGCCACCATAAACTTTCAGGTCGCTGGTGTTTACATTGCCTTTCATGTCACTGAAAATGCTGCCGAGGTAATTGTCTAAAATGCTGATGTCGAACCTTTCGGCATCAAATGCAAAATCCATTTGATTGTCGGTTGAATCTTTATAATTAAAACTGCCATCAATATTAAATTTAAACAGCTTGCCATCTGCATTGCCTTTAGCTGTTACAAGGCCGCTTGTTGTATTTACTTCACCTTTTAATTTTACACTTCCGATCTCGGTATTGTCCAGCCTGAATTCATCAGCAACAGCATCAAATTCAATGATCTGTTTGCCAAACGGGTCCCTTAATTTAAGGGTACCTGTCAACACACCTTCAAGCCTCGGCTTCTTTAAAAATAGTGGTGTAAAATCATTAATATTTACGGTCTTTAATTTTGCCACCAGGTTGGTATGATCGGTCAGTTCATCAAGCTCGGTAGATATCACGATCTCCTGGTTGCCCTGTGTGAACCGCACATCTGTGGCTTCAATATAAGATTTGCGAAGTGTGATCTCACCGTCCCTGGCCAGGTTCCATTTCTTATCATTTAAAATAAATGAGGAAGGGAAGAAGTGAATTTTTACCCCGTCTGTAAAGGTTTGCATTCTGGCATTTAACTGTGCATCGCTTAGGGTTTTACTGGCACTGGTTGATAACTGGATATTGGAGATGTCATTTTTAGAACTTAAGATCAATTTGGTATTTGGAAAATGGAGACTGTCGGTAATACCAATATCACTTACTGATATCACGGTATTCAAACTATCCATGTTGCCAACAGAAGCCAAATTAATGTTTGAAAATGTTTTGCCATCATAACCGAATTGAGGGACCATGGCATTTAAATTGAATTCATTTTGTGCCAGCTTAAGATTGCCGGAAAAAACAGCATTATCAAATCCTGATAATCTTTTGTCAAATAACTTTACATAGCTATCTACTTCTTTTGTTTTTATATGGAAAGAAAAATCCTGGTCACCCAGGGATACGGTAGGTTTTGTGAAATAAGATGGATAATAGCGGTTAAGAAAAACCTTGAATGCATCCGGCAACTGCAGTATTTTAAATTTGCCGGTTAATCTACCTTCTATTTCATTTGATTGAACGGTGAGTGTTTTACTGCTGTCTTCAATAAAAGAATTTAAGTTCAGGAAATCAAAAGATAACCTTGTTGTATCATGCCTCATTGTGGCATTATACAATTTTGCAGTACCCAGAAACTCATCAATATTATTACCTGCAAAATTGAAACTTAACAATCCCGATAAACTATAATCCTCGCCGGTGATCCTTAATTTTTGCAGGTTTGCCTTTTGCAGGTCTGCAGTAAAATTAAATTTGGTTGTATCCTCTAACAGGCTAACCGAGCCGCTTAGGTTTTTAATGACCAGGTTTGGATCATTAATATCCAGGTGTCCGGTAAATAAGCTTTTAACAAAAGTTCCGTTAACGGTAATATTTTGATAGGGATAACCCGAAAACTCCAGGCTATGGATCTGTCCGTTAAAATCTGCATTCAGTGTCTTCACGGTGAACCCGCTGCCTTTTACTTTTCCATCAAATATAACCAGGCCCAGTTTTGAATTATTGAAGAACCTGCCAACCTGAAACCCGGATGAAGAAATTTTGCCTGAATAGATAGGTACCTGGTTATCCGGCACTTTCATATTGATGTCGGCATTCAGGTTACCAAGGTTTGTACTGATATTTCCGTAGGCCACAAAATCCCTGATAAATCCTGTAAAATTTCCCTTGTAATGAATATTGCCTAACTGGCTTAACTGAGGTTGCCTGATGTTTCTTAATGAAGGTACCAGCGTAACAAGATCACTGTAATTTGTTTGCAGGTCGTTTGCCTTAAGGTCGATGAACGTGGTATAGATATCCGGCAAACCTTTTAATGAGATATTACCATCTACAATGGTATTGCCGCTTTTTATTTTTATGTTTTTGCCGGCGAGGTTATCGATAGTGCCTTTTACATTTCCATCAAGATAAAAAACGCGGTTCCATTTTTTTAATTGGGGTGCAAAGAATGCAATGTCATCACTATGCACCTGGCTTTTTTCAAAATAGCCTTCAAGCATCACATTGTGGATGAAGCTGCTCAGGTCATCATTGAAATTTTTATACCGCATCGAATAATAATTGGTAACCCTGCTTTTAGGTGTTTCCAGCAGCAGGTCCTTAAATTCCATGATATCCGGTGTGAATTTTACTTTCGACTGCAGGTTGGTCACTTCAAAGCCGCTGCGTTCTTTTGCTTTTAACTTCAGGTCGGTGGTCAATGTATCATTGATGAATGTTACATTTTTCAGGTTGCCGGTAACAGCGGTGAACTGTAGATGCTGCCCGTCAAAACGGTCAGTGTATTGCCCACGTGCGGTTTCTTTATCGAAAGTAAAACTGGCATTATTTAGTTCAATGTTCTTTATGGTAATTTTCCATCCGCCGGTATTCCATTGTAAGGCCGAAAGCACCGGGATCTTTGGAACAATGTCCCTGAGGTTATCATTTTCAACTTTAGGTTTGTTGCCTGTGTAATTTTTTTGGGTAAATGAAGGAGCATTCAGTACCAGGTTTGAAATGTATACCTGCTTTTTGTCAAAATTAATGATGTCTGCATTCAGATCGAGTTTCCCAATGGCCACTTTCATATCCTGGCCTACCCATTTATCTTCTTTGTTGAAAAGTACATTTTCAAACTTTAGTACCTGCAGGTCAAAGGCAATGCCTCCTTTATTTGTTGAAGTTTTTTTAGGGTTGGTAAAATAATCGATCAGGAACTGGTAATTCCAAACCGAATCGGTACGGTTTATATTTATGATGGCATCAGACAGCCCCACAAATTTAAGTGTTGCATTGTCTTTAAAGAAGAACCAATCTGTAATGTTCACATTCGCAGCCCCGGCATATACTAACGTATCACGTTTCAGGTCTTTTATTAAAAGGCCCTCAAGAGACATTTTATTGAATAAACCATAGCTAACATGCTTTATTGAAACGGTTGTTTTCAGGTTCCTGGAAAGTGTTGCTGTTACTTTGTTTGTTAACCAGTTTTGTACCACCGTTAATTGCAAAAGTCCCCAGATTGATATAACAAGCAGTATCATGAAAAGAAAAAATGAGATCTTTTGTCTTTTCTTCCTGAACAGCATACCCCAGGCGATTGCCCAGGCCAATAAGAAAACTATAAAAAGCCCGGTAGAATAGGGGAGCGCATACATGAATAAAATACCCAACAGCAACCAGAACAGCAGTGCCAGCAGGATCCATTTAGATATGTTTAGAAATCTGCGCAGGGATAAGTATTAGATGTAAAAATAGTTATTAAGCCCTGTAAAGGCAAATTCAGTACCAAACTTTAAATATAATTAACAGGTAAAAGGTTAATAATAATCAACCCTTTGCATTCATTTGCTGATTATACTGTGCAGATTCTCCTTTTGCAATGGAAAGACTTTGCCATTTCTCATTTATAATGGACTTGGCCAGGTGAATGATCTGGCCAACATGGTAGGGATAATGGGCAAATTGCCTGTTAATGGCATCTATAGCCACCAGCCCTTCACTGCGTATATGAATGGTTTTAAGCAGGTCATCTTCCGTTAATGAATTCAAAGTATCCAGGCAGCAATCCCAGCCTTTTTGCCAGCGGTCAAGCAATTGTTCTTTTGTCAGATGCTGGTCTTCAAATTCAGCATCACGACTTCGCCATTCTTTTTCACCATCGGCGTTTAAAAAACCGGTCCAGCGGCTGAGCATATTCCCTGCCATGTGTTGGATGATCATGGCAATGCTGTTGCTTTCAGCATTGGGCCGAAAATGAAGGTCGTCTTCACTCAATTGCACCAGGGTTTTATCACCGAGGCCTTTGTAGTAATTAAGTCTCTTAATAACACTCTTCAAAAATTCAGTACCTAGGTTCATCGCTGATTTTTTACTTTTCAATTTTGATTTTTTACTTTTTCTTCTTCCTCAATATCCCCTGGCATCATCGTCGCCTCTTTTATCACCTACTGCCACGATCATCCTGCGCTTTGTCGAAGGGTAATTTGTTATCTGGATAACTTCTGTTCTGCTCCATGCTCCCTTAACTTTTGTTTTATATCCCATATCTTCCAGTTGTTTTTTTACAGGTTCGGGAAAATCTTTTTCAAGAGCGATCTCATCCGGTAACCACTGGTGATGAAATTTAGACCTGTTAATTGCATCATCAGCGTTCATATTAAATTCCAAAACATTTACCAATGCCTGGAATACGCTGGTAGGGATGGTAGTGCCTCCCGGAGTGCCAACTACCAGGTATGGTGAGCCGTTTTTTAAAACAATGGTTGGTGTCATACTGCTCAGCATTCTTTTGCCGGGGGCTATAGCATTTTTTTCGTTACCCAAAGCGCCATACATATTGGGCACACCGGGTTTAACACTAAAATCGTCCATCTCGTTATTCAATAAAAAACCTGCTCCTGAAACAACCGTACGGCTGCCATAACCTCCATTTAAAGTAGTGGTAACAGATACGGCATTACCATAGGCATCCAGCACACTTAAGTGGGTTGTTTCTTCACTTTCTTTAATGCTTCCTGCAGTTGTTGATTTACTATTGCCTGCTTTGCCGGGTTCATAATCTTTTAAACGTTCTTTTAAATAGGGTTTGCTTACCAAAGTCTTAACCGGAACTTTTACAAAATCAGGATCACCTAAAAACTCGGCCCGGTCAGCATAAGCCCGGCGTTCCACTTCGGTCATCAATTGTACCGATGCTGCAGTTTGAAAACCCATGGCAGCAATATCTTTATCTTCGATCATCTTCATCATCTGTTCTAAAATAATTCCCCCGCTGCTGGGTAAAGGCATAGTAATGATCCGGTAACCTTTATAATTAAAATCAACTGCATCTCTTTCTTTGGCCCGGTAATGCTGAAGATCATCCAAAGAAATTATCCCTTTCCCTCTTTGCATTTCTGCAACGATCAACCTGGCCGTCTCTCCTTCATAAAATCCTTTTTGTCCATTATCCCTGATACGTTTTAAAGTATTGGCCAGGTCTTTTTGAATTAAAATATCTCCTGCTTTCCATTCGGTTTCTTTTACAAATGCAACCCGAGTTGTATTGAGCGCTTCAAATTCTTTTTTTATATTATTGAAAGAAGCGGCCTGAGATGCTGTGATGGCAAATCCTTTTTCTGCAAGGTCAATAGCGGGCTGTATCAATGTTGCGAAAGGAAGTTTTGCGTACTTCATGCTGGCGAATAAACCGGCAACTGTACCCGGTACCCCTGCTGCCAGGTGCCCATCCTGCGATAAATGCATTTGCGGTTCTCCCTTTTCATCCAGGTACATATCACGGCTTGCTTTTGCAGGTGCTTTCTCCCTGTAATCCAGGCTGATATTTTTACCGTTCTTTAAATGAGCTACCATAAAACCTCCCCCACCAATATTGCCTGCACCGGGATAAACAACTGCCAAAGCCAATTGAGTGGCTATGGCCGCATCAAAAGCATTGCCGCCCTGCTTTAAAATTTGTACACCTACCATACTTGCCAAAGGGTGGGCAGAAACAACAGCGCCTTTGCTGCCGCTGATCTTTTTCTGAACAGCATAACTCTTGCTATCGATCTTTTGTGCCTGGGCTAATACGGTACATAAAGAACCTATAAAAATGATAGCGGCGGCCTGTATCTTTTGAAAATGCATATTAATTATTTTGTCGAATTTACTTTATTACAGTCAAATATTCAGGATTTAGAAAGTTGTTTGTGGCGGAGGGATATTCTTCATCGTGGTCGGTGGGGACACCGACCACGGCGGATTACCGTGGCTGGTGTCCCCACCAGCCACAGACAATCCTAAATGTATCCTTATGAAAGCTGTTTATACCCGGTTATTAAGACAGGGTATTTATATTATGGATAAGTGGCAGGGGTAAGTCATTTGCTTTCTTTATTTTCACATTTAATTTTAGCAAATCTTTTTAAAGCGGATTGCTGACATTTGAACTATTAAAAAGACTAAAACCAGCGCAATGAGAGCCAGACTAATTTTTCTTAACCTGCTTTTTATAAGCAGCAGTTTATTTGCACAGTTAAAGTCGCCGGACGAATTCTTAGGCTACCAGCTTGGCAGCAAATTTACTCCCCATTACAAAATTGTAAATTACTTTAACCAGGCTGCATCGGCCATGCCGCAAATGATGAGGCTGGAAAAGTATGGTGAAACTAATGAAGGCAGGGATCTTTTACTCGCCATTGTATCTACACCTGAGAATATGGCCAGGATAGATGAGATAAGAAAAAATAATTTGCGGCTCACCGGGATCTTAAAAGATAAAGCTGCAGATGCAACAGCCCCGGTAGTTATATGGCTGAGTTATAATGTGCATGG
>JBDSGK010000099.1:0-14711 GCA_039919015.1 Ferruginibacter sp. | reverse complement strand
CCTGAAAAACTCACCATCAATGCAGTTAATAAATATTTGGAGTTGAAAGCGAGGCAGGCAATATAAACTTCCGGTGAGTCACCCCATAAGGGTGGCTGACCGCATAAAAAGAACATAAAAAGCATTGCTGCACGATCAGGATTTTTTATTCCCGGGTGAGCCACCCAGTTGGGGTGACTCACCCTATCAGGCGTGGCAGGCGATTTAAATCCCTCATTTTTTTAATGGTTTATAATTTTTAAAAATATATTCCTGTGCCTGTTCCTGCGTTAAAGCAGAAAAATTTCGATACCGGTAATGAACATCAATTATTTCTTTTAAAGCTTCTTCAACAAGCTGTTTGTTATCCCATGCCCCAAGATTTTTAACTACGGTCTCTATACATCCTTTTTTATAAGCGATCTGACCGATCACATGTATCAGCGTGTTTCTTACCCTGGCTGTTTGATCATGTTGTAATTCCTGTAAAAGCGGTAAGATGTCCTGCGGAAATTTTCGTCCACGGAGTTCGATGCCATGACAGATCTCCCTGCGTATCTCTTTGTCTTCATGATGTAAATATTTCTTTGCCCAATGCAGAACCGGTTTTGGATTTACTTCGCCCATTTTTTTAATGGAACCGATAACAGCATTTCTTGGCGCATGGTGTTTGTCAAATAAGCCGGTATCAAAAAAGTGCTGAACGGTTTTAAAGTCAATCTTACCTATTTCACCTGCCGCATTAATAACAGTCTGACGTATTTTATGATCTTCCTTTTGTAATAGATCGTCAAGCGTTTTAATTGTTTTTGATCGCAGTCCTTTATTTAAATAATAGATCCTGCCTATAGCGAGGTAAGCAGATTTTCTTATGTAGGTGTCGGCATCTCCGAAATATGCCATTATTTTTTTAGACTGTTCGGCTTTTAAATCAGCTACAATATCCTTTTGGATCTTTGATACAAGATCTGAGCGTTGCTGCTTTGATAGATCATAAAATGAGGTCATTCGCTTTAATGTAACAATTTAAATAGTTCGTCATAATCTCCAGATTGGCCAAATTCATCTGTATTTGCCCTTGTTCCTGCAATTATGCTTTTAATACATCCAAAACAAATTTTAGCTGTTCCAATGATCTTGTTTTCTTTTTTAAAAACTAAGATATCACGATAAACAGCCTCGCAAGTCGTTGATAAAACTTCTTTGTGTTTTTTCTCACAAAAAATTTCATTAACCTGACTAAACTTAGTAACTGGTAATTCTGTTTTTTTAAAGTCTAATTTTTCGATATTCTCTAAGAGTGTCGTGTCCGATAACTTTTGTAGAGTACTTCCTACAAGAAGATCAAATTGGATTTTTTCGTTTTCTGCAATTTTTTCCTTTCCTAATATATCCCAAACGGCGCTTTCTTCAATATTTATGTAGTAATGCTCAATTTCATCAAATGAAAAATAAGGATCACAAGACCTTTGCTTGTAATTGTTACAACCTAAGATTATCAGGAGGCAAAAAGCGGTTAGTGTTTTATTTGTCAACATCATAAATTTGGCTTCACATAAATATACAAAAGACTCTTGCAAACGTTTTATAATTATTTGCCGAGTGCAACAATTTATAATTTAGGTTTGCATAAATTAATAATAACACATTGGCCCGTAAAACAACATACCGACAACGCTTTACCAACAAACTAATTGAGGCCGGGGAAGAGCCGGTAAGGAAAGAACGAGTGGCCAGGATATCCATTGATCCTGCCATTCAGCAGCCTTATGCCAATGGAAAAGTTATTTTAGTGAACAAACCTCTGCACTGGACATCCTTTGATGTGGTGCGTAAACTGCGTAGCCTTATCCAGATAAAAAAGATAGGGCATGCCGGCACGCTTGATCCTTTGGCAACAGGTTTATTGATCGTGTGTACCGGTAAGTTCACCAAAAAGATAAATGAATACATGGCACAGGAAAAGGAATATACCGGCAGCATCACCCTCGGTGCGGTTACCCCAACCTATGACCTGGAGAGTGAACCCGAACAGCAAAAAGAATTTTCATTTATTACAACAGAGATGTTGCAGGAAGCAACGAAAAAATTTGCTGGAGATATTCAACAGTTACCACCCATGTTCTCAGCTATAAAAAAAGACGGCGTTGCCTTATATGAGTTGGCAAGGAGGGGAGAAGAAGTAGAATTAAAACCACGCAGTATCAATATCAAATCATTTGAAATAACTGAAATTGCTTTGCCTGTTGTTCATTTTAAAGTGATCTGTTCAACCGGGACTTATATCCGTAGCCTCGCCAATGATTATGGTGCAACGCTAGGTTGTGGTGGTTATCTCAGCAGTTTATGCCGTACAAGGATTGGTGAATTTAAGAATGAAGATGCGGTTGGGATGGAGGAGTTTGAGAAAATGTTAATCCGTTAATCCGTTAATCCGTGGGTCCGTTATATTTTGAAAAGCTAACTTGATACTTGAACGCTACGGATTAAAGGATTAACCAATTAACGGATTAACGTTCCTAAAAAGGATAACTTATCCCGATCGTTAAATTATAATTTTCATAACGCCATTTTTTATACCGGTTATCATTGTATGTCTTGCCGGGGCTCAAAGGATCGGGTAATGTCTTTCCTCTCCTGAATAAATTATTAAAAGTAATATCAGGGATCTGCCAGCCATCATTTTCACTAACATCGGGTTTCTTGAAGCGGAAGCCAAGATCAAAGCGCACAACAAAATAATTAAAGTCGAGCCTGAAACCCGTACCTGCTGCAACACCCAGCTGCTTGTATAAATTCCTGAACTGGAATTGGGTACTGTCGATGCCGCCACCCGGTTTTGAATTCCTGAAATTCCACACGTTGCCTATATCAACAAATAAAGCTCCTTTTAGTACCAATGAATTGGGAATGATCTGTGCGATGTTATACCGGTATTCAATATTTGTCTCCAGTTGTATGTCACCGGTACGGTCATTGAATGTATTGGTTCCATAAGGCGTGAGTGGTTGTGCCCCCCTGCCGATGCCACGTACGGGCCAGCCACGCATGCTGTTGCTACCCCCGCCAAAATATTGTTTGAAGAACGGGAGCGTGGTATCTTTTTTTGATGCGATACCAATGCCGGCAAATATCCTGTACACAAAAGCTGATTTATTCCGGCTGAGAGAATAAATGTATTCCGCATCAGCTTTTACAAACTGCTTCATGTATTTTTCAAAAAATCCAAACCTGCCCCATATCATGCCCGACTCTTCCAGGTTCACCTTAAAACTATGTTGCCTGTTGGTATGTTTGGGATTTATTTTATTGTACCTGTATCCTATACTGGCACCCGCTATCAGCGCCGTGTTAAAGGAGTATCGTAAGAAAGGATTATCGGCCAGTGTTTTTTTGAAGCTGTCCGTTTCATTATACAGCTTGGCAAATTCAAAATTTATCGGTTTAAATATCCACTGGTGATTCTTCCGGGTAGTACCATTATACCCGATCCCTAAATTAAAGGACTGTAAGTTGAATAGGTTGATACGATTGATATAAGAGAATTTGGCATTGGTAAAAGTTTCTGTAGTTATCCAACGCTTATCCCTGTTCATGTTTACGAAAGGAAAAATAAACCTCGGGAAAATAATGTTGTTGGTATAGCTTACTTCATTGGAGTTGATGATGTTTTTGTTGTTATTACTGTCGGGCCTGAAATTAAATTCAACACCTGCGAGCAAAGAGTTGGTCATTTTTATGCCTTCCTTACGGATGTTACGGTTGATAAAAGAAATATTACCGGATAAACCCAGGAGGTTACCGGCATTAGCCGCCGTTACGCTGTTCGTATTACTTGATGCAGAATAACTGGCTTCAATGGATGCTTCATAACCATATTGTTTGCCGGGCATGAGTTGTACATACAGGTCCAGTTTATGCAAACTGTCTTTTGGTTTTACTTCCTCTACCAGTATATTGGCGCTTTGCCACACACCTGCACGGGAATAGGCATTCAGCGATTTATAAAAATCGTTTTGGCTGTATAAGCTACCTTTTTGTAAAAACATATTCCTTGTAAGTATCCTGGGCCTGAATAAATATTTATGATACTTCATGATGTAGGTGGTATCAACCTTACAGGTATCACAACGCTCTCTTGCCAGACGTCTTGCGTTTGTCAGGTACCGGGTTGTAAGGCCCGGGTCATTAATGCTGTCACCATTTTTGTAATCAGGTAAAAAATAAATATTGTTGATGTAGTATTGCTTTAATTTACTGCTGTCGGCAGGTGGGTTAAGCACCACAGCAAGTTTGATGGTAGGAGAATCCCTTGCCTGTTGAGCCTCGGCCAACAACCTCAATTGTTCAAAAATGTCATCTGTAATGGTGGTCAATGCCGCAACAGTTGTATCGCCCCGCATCACCAGTTCTTCGGCTGTAAATTTATAATAGCCATTGTTGCGGTATATATCTACCAACCTGTTCAATTCGCCCAGTACAGCAGCTTTGGTCACGGGTTTGCCCTCTTTTATCAGGGTTTTTTCTATATTCTCCAGGGCTAATTTTTGCAGGTCGGGCTTGCGGAGAATGTATGAGAAGGTATCAATTAAAGTTGGCTTGTTTACTTCTATACTATAGCTGACATGCACCCTTTGCTCATCACCATAATTGATCGTATCGGCCTTAAAGCTTGCCACGGCCTTGTAATAACCGAGGTGTAACATAGAAGTTTCCATATTACGGGCAGACCTTGAAGCTGAATTACTATCATATGCCGGGGGGCTGATAATTACGTGGCGGATGAAATATTTATCGATCACATTTATCCTGGAGCTATCGTCTAACTGGGCATTTAAGCGCTGCCTTAAAATAGCCCTTTCATCGTTGCTAAAATTTCCTCCCTTAACTTCGATATTATTTTTAGTGACAAAGGGTTTCCCTTTTGGATACTTTTTGGCAATGGTGCAGGAAGTAATCAGCAGGCAAATGAAAATAATACATTTCATTAGCTGCAAAGGGTTGTATTTACTGAATGGGTTAACCTGCATAAAATATTAAGAACGACTATGTTAAGCAAAACTTATACCAAATATATCCAAAGTTTACTGCACAAAAAATTCAGAGATGAATTGGGTTTGTTTATTGCCGAAGGGCCGAAGGTAGTGATGGATCTGCTGGCCAGCCGCAAATTTGTTTGTAAAGAACTGTTTGCTGTAGAAGACTGGATCAAGGAACATGGATCATCAGCCTCCATACCAAAGGATACAATAATTACGGAAGTAAAGGATTTTGAGCTTAAAAAAATATCATCACTCTCAACAGCACATAGCGTAGTTGCTGTATTTGAAAAAAGAAAACCTGATCTTAAGATCCAGGCCGTTTCAAAAATAACATTGGCATTGGATACCATACAGGATCCCGGCAACCTGGGAACCATTATCCGTATTGCAGACTGGTTTGGCGTTACAGATATTGTTTGTTCAATTGGCTGTGCCGATATGTATAATTCAAAATTAGTGCAAAGTACGATGGGAAGTTTAGGAAGAGTTAATGTAATTTATACAGACCTGTTGCCATGGTTGCAGCAAAACAATAAAGTAAAAATTTATTCAGCTTCGCTGGAAGGAAAGGATGTAAAGAAGATTGGCAAATTGAGTGAAGGCATTATTATCATCGGCAATGAAGCGCATGGTGTGAGTGATGAAGTAATGAATATAGTTAATGAAAAGATTACCATACCGGGGATAGGGGAGGCGGAATCTTTGAATGCGGCGGTGGCGGCGGGGATCATACTTTCGCATGTAAAAGGTTAATCCGTTAATCTGTTAATCCGTTAATTCGTGGGAGTACACGGATTCAGGATTTTTTATTGTGTTTGGGTGATGATGCTATGAATTTTATGTAACCATTTAGCTTGGCCATTATCTTTTCTGCCTCATTTAATAATTCATCCGACTTGCTATCTTTGATTATTTTTCTTCTTTTACATTTTGATAGCCATGATTTGGTTTCCTGGATTGAACCTCTTGAATAAAAGAAAAACTGTTTACTTTCTTTATAATAATATCTTCCATATCCTTCTGCAATATTTGCTGAAATAGAATCAGCTGATCTTGCGATCTGTTTCCCAATAGTATCTCTACGGAAATGATCCCATTCCATTACAATACCCCAGATAATGTCAGAAAAAGATTCGGATAATTGATACACTTCCAGTTTTTCTAAAGTATAATCCATATGAATGAATTTAGTTTTAAAGGGTATTTAAAACTACGAATTAACCCATTGCTTATGCAAGGATAAACGGGTACAAACGGATAAACTATTTAACGGATTAACGGATATACGGATATCCGGATTAACGTTCCTACCTGAACTGTATCGCCTTAACCGGCTTTATCTTCTTTATTAAAAGAGAAGGAATAATTAAAGTTGCAAATGATACCAGCAGCGTAGCCAGGCAGATCAACAAAACCTGCCACCACACTACATCCGCATGTGCGGAACTCATATAGTAGGCTTCTTCATTCAGTTTTATGAAACCTGTTTTTTCCTGTAACCAGCAAATACCAAGGCCAAGGATGGCACCTGCAATAATCCCTGTTACTGCAATAACGGAAGTGTTGTATAAGAATATCTGCTGCACATTCCAGTCGGATGCGCCCAATGCTTTCAGTATGCCTGTCATTCGTGTTCTTTCCAAAACCAAAATGATCAGGCAGGTAATGAGGTTTACCACGGCCACTACCATCATAATGATCAACAGCATATTTTTTATTTGTCCCTGTAGCCCCAGCCAATCGAAGATATTGGGATAAATTTCTTTAATGGACCTGCTGTACCAGCTTTGTGGTAATCCGTCATAAATAAAATTGTTGACCGTATCTGTTTTTTTATAATCATGTAAGAATATCTCGTAGCCACCGATCTGGTTAAGTTCCCAGTTATTTAATTTCCGGATCAGGTTAATGTCGCTTAATGCAAAGTTCTTGTCATATTCTTCAATGGCCGTTTTATAAATGCCGGCGATCTTTAACCAGCGTGCAGTTTTTGAACCGTCCTCACGAAAAAAGAAAACAAAAACACTATCGTTAAGCTTTGCTTTTAACTGGTTAGCGGTGTAGGTAGAAATATTGATCTCGTTACTGTAGCCACTGTCTTTAAAAGATATCCATTTTCCCTGTTGTAAAAAAGGCTGCAGCCGGTTAAAATCAAAAGACGAATCAACACCTTTCAGTAATACACTTTCAATACCTGCTTTGTATTTAATGATGGCCGATTTGGTGGCAAAACGTTCAACTGTTTTTACCTCCGGTATTGTTCCCAGGTATCTTTCAATGGTATCATTTTGTGTAATGGGAAATTCTTCGGCAATACTAACCCGGTTCTCCACGTTTTGCTGTACACGTATATGTCCCCAAAAGCTAAATACCTTATGGCTGATGACCTGCTGAAAGCCGTTAACAAAACTCATGGCTACGATCATAATTGCCACGCTGATGGCGGTGGCACCAATGGCCAGCCTGATGATGAATTTGGAAAAAGTCTTTTGCCGGTTAAAGGCTATTCGTTTAGCTATGAATACAGAAACATTCAAACGGCGTAATTTTTGTTATCTTACAAATGTATTTTATTTAAACGTAATGATAAGGATAACATGAGAAAAGTTCAGGTATGTAATGCGGTACAAGAGGGCGATACTTCGGCTACGCTCAGTACAAGTTCCACAATGATGACCAAAGAGTCTATGGCCCGGACAAAAAAATATATTCATTTTCTTTTTTTAACATTTTGTTTTTTAGTCAGCACAAATGCTTTTTCTCAACTGGCAGATGTGGTGTATAAAGACAATATCAAAGCTGTACGTTTTCACATGTATGGTAACCAGGAATCTTTACCGGTTTACAAGATGAATAGTGGTGATCAGCTGGAACTTAATTTTGATGACCTGGAAGCCAATGTAAAAAGTTATTACTACAGTTTTCAACTTTGCGATTACGACTGGAAGCCGGTCGACATCAGCCCGTTTTTATACACCAAAGGATTTACGCAGCAGCGTATTGCAACCTACCGGTATTCTTCTATTGCCTTACAACGCTACACACATTACCAGGCTATTTTACCCGACAGGAATACCAGTTTAACCATGTCGGGCAATTATATTGTAAAAGTTTTTTTAAATGGAGATACTTCACAACTGGCCTTTACCCGGCGTATGCTGGTATTGGAGCAAAAAGCTTCTATTGGAGGGCAGATCGTACAGCCATTTACGCCACAGCTTTTTAAAACGCATCAGAAGGTTCAGTTCTCGGCAAATATTAATGGCCTGAATACATTTAGCGCCGCACAACAGATCAAAGTGGTGATCCTGCAAAATAACCGGTGGGATAATGCAATTAGAGACATTAAACCAACTTTTGTAAGGGGCAATTCACTGGAGTATAGTATGGAAAACACACTGGTATTTCCGGGTGGTAAAGAATGGCGCTGGCTTGACCTAAGGAGTTTTCGCCTGCAAAGCGACCGGGTAGAAAGGGCCGATTACAAAAAGGCTTCAACAGATATTTATCTCTTCCCGGATGCAGACCGCAGCGCCCAGCGCTATGTTTATTTTCGTGACCTGAACGGTATGTACCTGATGGAAACTTATGAAACCATTAACCCTTACTGGCAGGGCGATTTTGCTACGGTGCATTTTAACTTAGCTGCACCCAATGACCAACCTTATGCCGATAAAGAGATATACCTTGCCGGACAATTAACCAACTATGAGTTCAATGACAAGACCAAAATGGTTTTTAATGCAGAGAAGGGTATGTACGAATGCACCGCATTTTTAAAACAGGGTTATTATAATTATACGTATATCGCTGTTGATAAAAATAATGCTGCCGACAGGCGTGACCTGGAAGGCGATTACTGGGAAACGGAAAATGGATATACCATTTTAATGTATTACAGGTCATTTACCGACCGTGCCGACCAGTTGATCGGTGTTGGAAAAATAAATTCGAGAACAGATAAGCCTGGAATTAGCTTTTAGCCTTTAGCGATTAGCTGTTAGCAAAACCAATTCCCAATTACTAATTACTTTTTGACCTTGTTTCCTTATCTTTGCCCCGGCAAGTCTTATACGACCAGCTCCTATTGAACTCCCCCAGGGCCGGAAGGCAGCAAGGGTAGATGGTTGAGCGGTGCGATGTAAGTAACTTGCCATTTTTTATGCCAATAACTTCCGTCCCAGACACATAAATGGCCTTGAACACCCATCACAGCATTGTGTACATTTAAAGTAAAAGTTTTTAAATTATAGTCTTTCAATTATTTTATTTTTGCTGAAATAAATCTTATATATTAAACATCACTTATGAAATTTTTTATAGATACAGCCAACCTGGCACAGATCAAAGAAGCCAATGACCTGGGCATTTTAGATGGTGTAACAACCAACCCGTCTTTGATGGCTAAGGAAGGTATCAAAGGGCAGGATGCAGTTATGGCTCATTATAAGACCATTTGCGAACTGGTTGATGGCGATATCAGTGCCGAAGTTATTTCAACCGATTTTGATGGTATTGTTGCCGAAGGTAAAAAGCTGGCTGCCATTCACCCCAACATTGTGGTAAAAGTGCCGATGATCAAAGATGGTATCAAAGCACTGAAGTGGTTCACTGATAATGGCATCAGAACCAACTGTACGCTTGTATTCAGCGCCGGCCAGGCCATATTAGCTGCAAAAGCAGGCGCAACTTATGTATCACCCTTTATTGGCCGTATTGATGACAGTGGCTGGGATGGAATGATACTTATTCACCAGATGCGCCAGATATTCGACATACAGGGATATAAAACTGAGATCCTGGCTGCCTCTATCCGCAATCCAAATCATATCATCAGTTGTGCCGAAGCAGGTGCCGATGTTTGTACCTGCCCACTTGATTCAATCCTGGGATTGCTGAAACACCCGTTGACCGATATCGGGTTGGCCAAATTCTTAGAAGATGCAAAGAAGTCTGCTTAATACATCGTCTGACGTCCCCGTCTGACGATATATGATCATATTTTTTATGGTCAGACGGGGACGTCAGACCATAAAAAATGCCCGGCAAAACTTTCAGGTTTACCGGGCATTTTGTTTGTGGTTAAAATTAGTTTAGATGATCAGACGGGGACGTCAGATCATTTTCCGCGTTTAGTTTTTGACTTATTCATGATCTCATCAACGGTCTTTAATTCGGGATCGGGTCTTTGCTTTACATAGATCGTGAATTCCTTTACCAGTGCAGGATTATTTCGCACACTCACTTTTATATCTACCCTGGTTGGTGTAAAATCCCTGTCGATCCATAAATTGTTGCCACTGAATTTACCTGCTGAAGACCAGAAGATGAGGTCATTGCTGTCGAGTGGGATATACTTGCCGTTTGATAGCTTACCATCAATATTAATATAATTGAATGTTCCTTTTTTAAGGCTGTCGGTATACAAATTTGCATAAATGCTTTCTACTTTTTGTGCCTTTGTAAAAAGGGAACATAATACAAATAAAAGGAGTAAATATTTCTTCATTGAATTGCTTTGTACAAAGATTGAAAAAATTATGCCAGCATAGACTTTGTACTTGTTAAAATTTAGTCATCAAAGTTCAATTGACTCATATTTTAACAGCAGTAATGGTAAGATCGGGCTCCCGGACAGTCAGCGAAACAACTTTCCCTTCAGTGATTGTAAAGCTGATCTCGACAGAAGATATGCCCTGGTAGATAAATACATTTTCTTTTTTTTGAAATAGCGCCCCGCCGGACTTCCCAGGTTTGCCCAGTGATATTAATTTCCGCATATTTAGTTTTATGCTGAAACCATCATTTGGCCCATCTCCATATTTATAATCGCCCAGGTATTTTTCTTTATCGGCCTCAGTAAGATCAATGTATTTTTCCTTAATATCTGCATTGCCCAGCGACTCAAGATAGCTTACCATTTTATTACCATCCTGTTTTTGTTTCTCTGTTACTCCTTCTGCAAGTAAACCGTTCTTTGCATGTTGCAGTAAAGTAATTCCATGCGGCCCTGCAATGGATTGGATTCCCGGTGCAGATTCGATCATTGCTTTTACCGCATCATGGGCACCCATCATGGCAAAGCTGAATATATCAGGCCTGGCCCCTTTACTCATTAAATAATCAACAATATCCCTCCGGCCAACGTGCGAAGCAGCGCCTATAGCTGTTTCCCAGTCGCCAAAGGCCCAATCCCAGGTAGCCCTTGACAACTCAGGCCGTTTATTCACCAGTTCTTTCAACCTGTCTAAATTAAAGTGAGATACACCAACAACTTCGGCTACCATTTTATCATCAATGGAAGGGTACCTGTGAAAGATTTCATCAGTATTGTTGCCTTGAGGCTCAATGGAAATTATTTTTTTTGCGAAAACAATATTCGGAATGGAAACTGCCAGTAACCCGAAAATAGAACCTTTAACAGCAGTGCGTCTTGACATTGATTTAAGCTCTTGCATGGTTTTATTTTTTATTAATTGTCAGGTTTAATTACATATTCGTAAACGGGTGCTGTAGCAGTTCCGCTGTTTTTTACTATAAAGAATTTTTCCCTCATGGAGCGGTCTCTTATTTCTCCAACCAATCTCGGATCATCATCAAATAATAATTCTGAAATGAAATAACTGTTGTCATCCATAGCTATTTCAATGTGTATATGTGCAGGTAAAGATGAATTTGGATAGCCTGCAGGTTTTACAGTTGTAATTTCAAATGTCCCTGTTGCGTTTGTTTTGAAATAACCAAAGAGCCGGGCATGTTTTCTGTCTCCTCCATTTATTAAAATATGTGGGGCTGTATCGGAGTACCATCCTTGGGATGAAGTTTGATAAACATAAACAAGTGCATTGATTAAAGGCTTTCCGAACCTGTTAAGTGTCGAACCTTTAACTGTAATGTTGGTGCCGGGTTCCGCCATGGTGTTTAATTTTATCTTTTCTGCTTTGGCATTTTGTTTTATGATCTCCCGGAAAGCTGTGAGGGAATGCAAAGAGATATAAGCCGGGTCTGAAAGGATCCGGCTGATGGTGGTTTCTCCATTTATAAGTTTGGTATTGAGGTCTTTTATTTGATCAGTAGGCTGGCTTAGACATGCGGAACTAAAAAGGGTAGCCAAAAAAACAGCTATTAGAATATTCAATTTCATGATAAACATACTATTTATTGATCAAGGTAAAATCAAAATAAACAGCAGGTAAGTTATTTTGGATAGGCGGTAAGCAATTTCATCTGTTGGCAATGGTTTTATGATGTTCTGCTGCCATCTTCATATACATTCATCAATGATTGTATGCTGTCTTTCAAATTGCCCGATCCTTCATCAAAAAGACTGTCTTTGTTTTTTTTTGATGCCTTATTATCCGTTGACCTTTTAATAGTTGCCCTTACCGATTCGAGGTCATCAAAAAAAACAGGAATTTCTTTTTCGTAAAAGGGATTCTCCGCTTCAATGGCTATTAAAATATCTTCATACTCAGCAAGGATGCTGTAGATATCTTTGACATTTTCCAATGAATGCCGCCTGGGTATCCTGTTAAATAAAGCCTGTAATGCAGTTGCTGTTTGGTTCATACTAGTTGCTATAAAACAAATGTACAGTAAAGAAGGGCAGTAATGCTCGTTGTAGGAAACCGGAACTAACTCATTAATACCGCCCCTTTTTTTAACCAGGTATTATCAGTTAATTGCCTGATCATAAAATCGGCAACATCGTCCCGTGAAATTTTTGGCATTCCTTTCATGGGAAGCATTTCGCCTGTCTGGTATTTACCTGTGCCAGGACCATCAGTAAGCACTACCGGGTAAGCAAGTGTCCAGTCAAGTGTACTGCTTCGGATCTGTTTTTCAGCCTTTGTCTTATCAGCAAAAATCCCTCTTAGTAAAGTACGGAATATGATCTTTTGAAGCAGATTCGCCTGGACAAAAGTTTCTCCAACTCCAATTGCTGAAAGAAAGATAAGCCGTTTAACATTTGATTGCAACATGGCAGGAATTAATACGTTTACCGCATTTGTGATCAGGTCCAGCGACTTAAGGTTTTTACCTCTGCCCAGGGCGCTCAATACAGCATCCTGTCCTGCAATCGCTTTCAGTAAAACTTCTTTATCTAAAGCATCGCCTGTAATGATCGTAAGTTTTTCATGCGTGATCTGCAGCTTTAACGGGTCACGCACCAGGGCAGTAACTTCATGATGCTGTTCCAATGCTTTGGCAACCAATAAGCGGCCTGTAAGTCCGCTTGCCCCGAGGATCAATATTTTCATTTTAATAATTTTTTAAACCTGTTTGTATTTAACACGCATATCAGCAAAGGATTCAGTGATCAGTTCCTTTAAAACATCCAGGTCAATATCTGATAACCTGTTTATATTAATACAGGAACCTGCGCTGGCTTTATGCTTGCCCAGCTTTTTTAAAAGGGTAGGATATTTTTTTACCCCGGTAATGATGTACACAGTTAAATTTTGTTTCCTGGGCGAAAAGCCTGTCATGAACCATTCACCTGCCTGGCTGCTTTTTTCTGATTTGTAATTAAAAACACCAAACCCAATAACATTGTTTCCCCAAAGGGCTGCTTTTTGTTTAGTGGCATCTGCAAAGAGTTTCAGCAGGATTTTGCTGTCCTTGCGTTTTTCTTCATCAGCAACTGCAGCAATAAAGTCTTTGACACTTGCTTTTGTAATTTTTGTTTTTAATTCGGCCATGGTCTTTTAGTTAATTATTTTCATTGCTGTATAAAAGTAATTCTTCATTTTCCGGGGAACTGGTCGTTTTAATAAACTTCAAACCGATCTTCTCTAAAAGTTTTATTGAATGTACATTATTTTCGACAGTAATGGCATAGACCACCGGAATGTTCAGTTTTTGTATAGCATAGTTAATTGTCGCAAAAGCCATCTCGAAAGCATAGCCTTTGCCTGTAAATTCAGGCAAAAAAGCAAACCCAATATCGGGCTTTATTAAACTGTCACGCTTAATGATACCACACATGCCGATCTGTTCTTTGTGATCCTTTGTTTCAACCATGGCCAGGCCAAACCCGTTCTCACGGTAACTTTTTATCGGCCCATTTTCAAGGTATGCTTTTGCCTGTTCCGTGGTTTTTATATTCCTGTCGCCAATAAATTTTAACCAACCCGGGCTGTTAACCAACTCCAGGATGAATGCAGTATCACCAGGTACAAATTCCCTGAGTGTTAGCCGCTCAGTTTCTAAAATATATTTCATCACTTTTCATCAATTTTAATTTGAAATATCACTAAATCCCGGCAAATGCCTGATGGAACTGCAATTTGTTTTCCACTGCTGTTGTATACATATTCCATTTGATTATTTTTATCGGGTTGTGCTGTTAAGAACTATTGAATTTTAAAGATTCTGCTTTGCGTTTCTTTGCGTTTTTTCTTTTCGTCCTTTGCGGTTTTTATTTTTACCGCAAACCTGCCTGCCGGTAGGCAGGGAGCGCAAGTGCTTCGCAAAGTGCGCTAAGGAATTCTGATTATTTTGAGTAAATATTTTTGTAAAAAGATACAATAAATTAATTGTTATTCCTTGTTTAACCACATGCCATCCAGCTTAACTGCTTCTTTTAAAATCTTTACGATCGCTTTTACATTGATCTCATCAACATCATTAAATATCTTATAAAATATTTGTTTATTAGTACCATGTGTTAAGTAATTATCTGTATCA
>JBDSGK010000098.1:0-6322 GCA_039919015.1 Ferruginibacter sp. | reverse complement strand
TCCTAATTTGTCAACAATTATTTTCTTTACTCTTGTTGCAATGTCTGACATGATAATAAAATTTAGTTTGTATTGGTTGCAAAAATATACATTTTGAGCTAATTACAAAGAAATAGATATTGTTTGGCACTTTAATTTGAAGCTGGGCGATCCTGGTTATTTTAATAACAGTTTTTCTATATAGGTATCTTAGGTAAAATATTTGTATATTGTAAACCCGTCCCTTCCAAAATCATTAACCTTTAATCAAAAAATATATCCTGTTATGGCCTTAAAACAAATAGACCACGGCACAAAAGAGTATCAGCAGATGGTAAAGCTCAGGAATGATATCCTGCGGCAGCCACTTGGCCTTTCGTTCACACCTGATGAGTTAGCGAAGGAAAAAGAGGATATATTGATCGGCGCCTTTGACGATGACGAAATGCTGGCCTGCTGCATGCTCACCAAAGTTGAAAACAATTGTTTGCGGCTTAGGCAAATGGCGGTACAAAATAACCTGCAGGGTAAAGGTATTGGCGCCAGTATGATGAATTTTGCGGAACTCATATCCCGCGATAAGGGTTATAAAAAATTAATTATGCATGCCCGGGAGACGGCTATAGGATTTTATGAAAAACTGGGCTACAAGGTTGTTGGCGACAGGTTTACCGAAGTAACCATCCCTCATTTTATAATGGAGAAGAAGTTGTGAGTTTTTAGTTCTTAGTTTTTAGTTTAGAACTTTACAATTCAGAATCATCCTGGAGATTTAGAGTTTTTCCCAACTAAAAACTGAGAACTCATTTCTTCGTTATCTTCTCCCTGAATATCTTCCTCGCCTCATGCACATTGTCTCCTTCAAAAGCATCTTTGGGTACAATAAAAAATGAACGGCTGTTAAAATACAGGTGAAAAAAATGCGGGCTCTCTATCCAGGTGCTGAGTGCCGGCCAGTCCCAGCTTCTCCCCCCTCTTTCATTCTCGATCCTGAATTCATCATCTGATAGAACGGCCCTGAAGCGATCCTGGAAGGTCTCTGCTTTTTTATAAACCATATAGGGCATTAAAAACCAGAACAGGATCATCAGCGAGAACCATAGAATTGAACTTATTAAAAAAGCCAACGGCGATATTTTCTTAAAAAAGAAGAGCCCTGCAGAAAGTATGGCAAATACATTTACCAATATCATCATTACTTTAATTTCCCTGCGGGTAATAAAATGATAACGCAATGCCTGGATGACCTTCTTCTTATCGTAGGTGAAAAATTGTGATGTCATTCAACAAAGATAATGGTTACGCAATTCGTGAATGCAGGCTTTCTGCAACTCATTCCGTTTTTCCTTCAACTCACTCCTTTTTTATTGTACCGGGTGTTGATCTGTAGTACTATTGGTTATTGAAATTTATTACCCAACATAATTTTTACATTAAAAAAACTACGATCATGAAAATCTTAAAAATGTTACCGGCCATCGTCCTGGGCCTCTCTTTTTTACAGGCAACTGCGCAAACTGAAGCTCCTAAAGGATTCAGCAAAGGAAATATCGTATTACCGGATAATACGATTGTAAGTGGGTATATCAAAGACAATATACGCAAAGACGCTTCCGTAATATTGCTGGCAGATGGAAAAGAAAAAAAATACAATGGTTCCGATATCGTTTCTGCTGAAATTGACGGAACCGGTTACAATTGCATCAAAGGAGATTTTTTTAAAATAGTCTGCAAAGGCGAATTGACCTTTTTGCAAAAAGCCAGCAATGCTTCTTCCAAACCAACTTATATCGGCAATGAAGTGTTCTTTGTAAGCGGTACTGAAGGCAAACCGGGCGATTATTTTATTTATGAAAACAAGAGCAGGGAGTTGAAACTGGTTTCAAAGAAAAATTTAAATGATGTAGTTGCCAGCAGTTTTGGAGGATACACACCAGCCATAGAAAAAGCAAAAGCAGCACAGGCTGATATTGCACAATTAAAAGGCGCTGTTGAATCATACAACACCCGCAACGGCGAATAATAACTTCTTCAGAAAATCAAAACACACGGGGTAAACCGGCGGTCGATATCTGGTAAAGCATACCCGATCACCTGCTGGTTTACCCCGGGGTTTTATATCTTTACGATATGAGGCGCACAAATTGCAAAATAGGTTTTAATGACGGACCGTTGATCTTATTCACCATCCCTGTACTAAGCCTTATTGTACCCATTGTATTTATGGGATGCCGCTTCGACAGGGAACCTTATTTTGGCTGGGATAAATTCCTCACTACCCTGCTTATCACTATTCCTTTGTGGGCCGGCGACAGGGGGATCATGATCTGGAGCCGCACCAAATACCCCTTATTCAAAGATGTACGCAAAAGGTTGATCCACCAGTCGGTTAGCATGTTGCTGTTTACCATAATCGGCAATAACCTCTTTGGCTGGATACTGGATGATTATGTTTTTACCAATAATTACGGCAGGCATTTCAAGACAGATGGATTGATCAGTTCCAATTCAGCAGCCATATTCTGCACCATCATGATCATTGCCATTTATGAAAGTATTTACTTTATGAATGAGCTTAAAAAATCAGTTGAAGAAAAAGAAACGCTGAAAAGCGAAAGCCTGAAAGCCCAACTGAATGCTTTGAGAACGCAGGTGAACCCTCATTTCTTATTCAATAATCTCAATACACTCACCGCCCTCATTCCCGAAACGCCAAAACAGGCTGTTGAATTTGTTCAGCAAATGTCGAAAGTTTACCGGCACATTTTAGAAGTGCAGGATGAAAAGACCATCCCGTTAAAAGATGAACTGGATGTATTAAGAGCTTATGGTTTTTTATTAAAGACCAGGTTTGGCGAGAACCTGGATATTGTTATTGATGTACCCCATGAAAAACTTCAACAACATATTGTACCGCTATCGCTGCAATTGCTCATGGAAAATGCGATAAAACACAATATTGTTTCTTCGGCAAAGCCATTAAAGATCAAAGTATTTGCGGAGCATGGCCACCTGCTGGTGAGCAACAACCTGCAGGTTAAGAATCAGCAGATCGAATCAACAGGCATCGGGTTGGATAATATCCGCAACCGCTATAAATTATTAAGCGATGCTGAAGTTAAAGTAGAAGAAAGCGGTGAAAATTTTACAGTTTCTATTCCACTAATACCATCTTGATTTTATAAGTAGTCTGCAGGACTGCGTTAAAATCTTAGATGGTAATATGCCGATTGCGTACAACATTAAACCAAGAAGTCGTATAATCGGCATCATATCAAATTAAGATGAAGGTAATAATCATAGAAGATGAAACACCTGCAGCCAACCGGTTAACTAAATTATTGCACGCCATACATGATGAGATAGAGGTGGTAAAACGCCTCGACAGTGTGGCATCGGCTGTACACTATTTTCAATCAGCAAAGCAACCCGACCTCATTTTTATGGATATACAGCTTGCCGATGGGTTAAGCTTTGACATTTTTTCCATGGTATCCGTAAAGGCCCCGGTAATTTTTACAACAGCATTCGACAAATACACCTTAAAGGCTTTTAAAGTAAACAGCATTGACTACCTGTTAAAACCCATTGATGAGGAAGAACTCCGGGTTGCCGTTGAGAAATACCGGGAACTCTATATAAAAAAAGAGAACGATTTTTCTGAGAAATTCATCAAGTTGGTACAGGATATGAACACGGCAAAATACAAAGAGCGCCTCTTGATCAAAAGGGGACAGCAGTTAAGTTATATTAAAACCGATGCCACAGCTTTCTGTTATGCTGATGGCAAACTTTGCTTTGCCGTGGATTTCAGCAACAACAAACATTTACTTGAGTATAATCTTTCGCAGTTGGAAGAACAATTGCAACCCAATAAATTTTATCGCATCAACCGGCACCTGCTCGTTAATATTGAAGCCATAAAAAAAGTACATACCTGGCTGGGCGGAAGATTAAAACTGGAACTGTTGCCTTCAACAACTGCCGAAACAGTGGTAAGCCGGGAAAGGGTAAATGGTTTTAAGGATTGGCTGGGGCAATAAAATCCATTTTATCCCCGGTCTGAAGACCGGGGCAATTGAGTGAAGAAGAAGCAATTTATTCGTCGTTGGGTTATAAAACGAGGCGGCGGCGAAGATTGTGGGGAAGAACTGCGGTGGTAAAGTTTATCAAATATCCGATTTTGCTAAATACTCACTAGCAATTTTTTTAAAAGAAGTGACCCACTCAAGATTATTTTCAGTTGAATATTGCTGCACTTGTCCAGGCCAGCCTATACTTGTCCTTTCAATTTTATATTCTTTCTCAATGTATTCACTTAAATTATGTATAAAAGCACATTCGCCGTTTGTTCCAATTTCGTAACCAGATAGAAAGCTGATAATATTTTCTTTGTCTATAATTGGAATATATATTCCTGTACGATTAATAAAATGAATCAATAAATTTTTATGTTCCTTTTTTCATTGATAAAGTTGTCAAGATATAAAGTATCAATAATGTCAGCTAACGCATAAATATACACAACTCTTTCCTGAATATCTGCCAGTTCCGCTTCTTTACTGAATTCGCCATAAGGCGAATTCCGACCTTGCGATGAAAGCCCATACTTCGACTTCACTCAGTATTGATATGCCGTATAAGAGTGCCCCGAAAGCTTTCGGGGTAAACTGTGCCAATGAAGCTGAATATTGAACAAATGACCAGAACAAAAAAAAATAGATATCTCCTTCGTCGATATGACAGAATAAAATAAAAACGCCACTCAAATGAGTGGCGCCATTTTTATGTTCGTGCTTATTCAAACCATTTTAACTGCAGCCCATGCTGTTTCCGCAATTCAAACACTTGTAACAAGTGCCGCTGCGTACTGTTATATGTCCGCAGGTATTGCAGGCAGGTGCATCACTTTGCATGCTTTTGGCTGCTGCATTAACGGCATCCATTCCACCATCTGTTTTTTTATGTGCAGTGCGGTGCTGGGCCGTTTGTGTTGTACCGTTCGTTGCTCCTCCTATCACCCGTACTTCACTCAGCTCAGGTTTACGGTCGCCGATGGTTGGTGTGTTCACGTCCCATACCTCATTGCCTAAGTTTTGTACTTCGGGTGCATCCAGTACATGAACCAGGTCATTCCTTCCCAGGTATTCATATGCCAGTGAGCGGAAGATGAAATCAATGATAGAAGTTGCGCTCTTGATATTCGGATGGTCAACCATGCCGCTTGGCTCAAAGCGTGTGAAAACAAATTTCTCTACATACTCTTCCAAAGGCACACCGTATTGCAGGCCGATAGAAATGGCAATGGCAAAACAGTTCAGCATACTACGCATGGTAGCGCCTTCCTTGGCCATGTCAATGAATATTTCTCCTAAGGTACCATCGTTGTATTCACCGGTACGCAGGAACAAAGCCTGCCCGTTTATTTTTGCTTTTTGTGTAAAGCCGCGACGCTTGGCCGGTAATGCCCTTCTTTCAACGATCATGGCCAACTGGCGCTTTAACGTTGTATCAGCACTGTTCTGCACACGCTTGTTCATTTCATCCAGCAGGTCATCAATGGTTAGTTTACCCATATCAACCATGGTAGAAATATCTGCGGCCAATGAAGCTGCATTCTCTTCGCTGATCACTTCGTCCAGTTTCTTTTTTTTATCGCTCTTATTGCTTAACGGCTGCGATAATTTAGAACCATCACGGTATAAAGCACAGGCTTTTAAACCAAGCTCCCAGCTCAACCTGTACGAATCTGCGATCTCATCCTGGGTGGCTTCGTTTGGCAGGTTAATGGTCTTTGAAATGGCGCCGCTTAAGAAAGGCTGTGCAGCACCCATCATACGGATATGTCCGTGTGCATGGATATAACGTTCGCCGATCTGTCCGCATTTATTGGCACAATCAAAAACTGAAAGGTGTTCATCTTTTAAATAAGGAGCACCTTCAACCGTCATGGTACCACATATATATACGTTAGCTGCGTCAATTTCTTCGTCGCTGAATCCCAAAGCTTCCAGTAAACTCCAGCTATAATCATTGTATTGCTCGGGTTTGAACCCAAGTCTTTCCAGGCAGGTTTCTCCCAATGTGTGTACATTAAAAACAAAACCGATCTCAAAAGCAGCCCCTAAAACGCTGTTCAGTTTGGTGATGTCTTCTTGTATAAATCCTTTTTCCAGTAAGATCTTTGTATTGATGAAAGGTGACCTATCGAGTGAGGCATGGCCTTTGGCATAACAAACGATCTCTTCAATTTCGCTTTCGCTGTATTTTAAATTACGCAATGCCTGCGGCACACTTTGGTTGATGATCTTGAAATAACCACCACCACTTAATTTTTTAAATT
>JBDSGK010000097.1:0-8577 GCA_039919015.1 Ferruginibacter sp. | reverse complement strand
GGCCTGCCACCAGGGTACCACCCTGCTTGTAAAATGTGATAAAATTATTTGCATTTCCCGGTGTTCCATTAGCTACTTCAATACTGATACCATTAGCATCGGTAGTGTTCTTAAACTTGGCTATATAAGGACTACCGGCTGTAACATTAAGCGTATTATTCAATGTGGTGATCCCTGCTGTGGTTAAAGTACCACCAATGTTTACATTCTTGCCAATGCCTGCGCCGCCCGCAAGAATAAGCGCACCATCGCCTACAGCATTAGACTGTGTTGCATTGGTTAAAGAAGTTATCCCGGTTACACCTAATGTGCTTGCAAAAAGTACTCCGCCACCTACATTCAAACGCTTTCCAATACCTACACCACCATAAGGGATCATTAAGGCCCCGGTTGATGTACTTACAGATTCAGAACCATCCGTGATCGTAACTGCACCTCCAAAAGCTGCCGGTCCGCCGAATTTGGCAATACCACCTATGTATAAGTTCTTGGCAATATAGGCACCGCCGCCTACCTGCAAAGCACCTGATGGTGGTGAACCTGAAGTATCTGTCTGGTATGTAGACAACACCATTAATTTTTCATAAAGGCTCGCATCTTTATCAACCCGTAAAGTTCCGGTAAGTAAAGTTGGACTTACATTATTTACATTCAATGCACTGTTCAGATCAGTGATGCCATCCACACGTAATGTTCCCGTAAGTACCGATGGGCTGTTATTGTTCACAAAAAGTTTACTGTTTAGATCGGTAATACCATCTACATTCAATGAACTGTTCAGGTCTGTTTCTTTATCCACAGTAAGTTTGCCAGATAATAATGTCGGGCTTTGACGGTCTACTGTAAAAGGACCGTAATTGATTGTTGCTCCACCAACCCTGTTCAAATAAGCACTTGAGTCAACATTTAAATCAGCGCCAATCCTCAGGCTTCTTCTTATAAAAATATTTCCATTTGCATAAATGCGTAACCTTTCCAGGTTATTGGTAACCATCACCAGGTCAACCGAATCTGTTGTACCCAGTTTATCTTCATTGGGATTACTTTCCCTGTTACCAAAAAGTAACCATGATTGAGAAGGACTGCCTGAACCGCCTGCATTATTACCTGTTATCCTGTCGGCGCTCATCGCATGGTAGGCATAAGGGACAGCAAGCAATTTGCTGTTGCTGATAACTGCAAAATCAGATTGTCCTTTACTCTTGATGGACACTTCCATCCATACATTTTCCAAACTCCATGGAATATTTTCGTAAACACCGTTCCCTTTGTTTCCCCTGCCGATCACCAGGCTGAAAACCCCGGTTGCACTTGTCACCACGTCATGTGTTTCATTATAATATTCGAGTTTCCCGTTGGATTGCATACTGAACAATATCACTTTAAGTGCTATTGGCTGGTTAGCCAATATTTCGCCTTTTGAATTCCTGGCAACTGCCTGGTAATTCATCCCCTCGGGATTGTTTTGGGCTAATAACATAGTACTTAACAGGCTTGACATGGCCAGTAACAGAATTACTTTTTTCATGTTGATGGTTTTATTAATAATAAATAATGCTTGGTTTTGAAAAATAATATCAGCACCTCATTAATTGCAATGAGCTGATCGTCAAAAATGGGGATTCATAACAGATCAATAAGTACCTGGTAACAATGGATAAAGCAGTTCGTTTTGGGATTAAATAAGATTGGAGAATAATGCGGAAATCTAAAGTGAGGCCAAATTAGGCATTAATTTTAAGAAAGCAAACTAATTCTTAAACAAATTTTACTTATGCTGTTTTAACTGAATGGGTTAGCCGATAATTTATTGTTTATATGTTCATAAAAAAGGCTCCGGTAATAAACCGGAGCCCTCGTAAAACTTATTATTATCCTTTATATTTACTCTAACCCCAATCCCCAATCCTTTCCTTTTTCTGTTGCAGGCAATCCTTCTTTTATCCATTTGGCGGGCTTTCCATCTTTTAAATAAAAATCAAAGAACTGGCCAAGCCTTACAGAAAGATCTTTACGGTTCTTACGCTCAACCAGGTTATGATCTTCGCCATTGTATTGCAGTAACCAGACTTTTTTATTCAAGCGGCGCAGGGCAGTAAAAAATTCTATGCCCTGGTACCAGGGTACCGCACCATCAGCATCGTTGTGCATAATTACCAATGGTGTAGTTACTTTATCAGCTGAGAACAAAGGAGAATTTTTCAGGTACAGGTCCTGCCGTTGCCAAAGTGTAGCACCAATACGGCTTTGTGTATGCTCGTATTGAAACTGGCGGTTCATACCACTACCCCAGCGTATGCCACCATAAGCGCTGGTCATATTACTTACCGGCGCCCCCGCCCATGCTGCACGGAAGATATTTGTTTTGGTAACCAGGTATGCGATCTGGTAACCGCCCCAGCTTTGTCCCTGCAGGGCCAGGCGTGTACTGTCAACAAAAGGCATTTTAGATAAATGTTTAGCGGCACTCACCACACTGTTGTAAGCACTGTTGCCGGGCTCGCCATCTTTATAATAAATATTAGGATCGAAAACCAAATATCCATTGCTTACAAAATAAGCGATGTTAACCGTAGAAGCACTTGGGGCCGGGCCGCGGTAGCCATATAAGCCATCAGCATTACGTTCATAAAAATAAAAAATGACAGGATATTTTTTCTTTGGATCAAAATCTTCGGGCTTAAATAATAACCCTTCACTCATTTTGCCGTCAAACATTTTCCATTTGACCAGCTCCACCGTTAACCAGTTATACTCTTTTTGCTGGGCCGCAACATCAGTAAGCTGTGTAAGCATTTTCAGATCGGCCGATGAATAGAGCTCACTCTTATTTATATTGGATCGCTGTATAATATACTGCTCTGCGTTTTTTGCTTTTGCAGGATTGCCAAAACTGTATGGCCCGTCGGTAAGCAATACCGGGTCAGAAACTTCATTTACTTTTTTATTGTAGAAACCGGCATACTTGGTTGACTGGTTAAATGAACGCAAGAGGATATTTTCATCAGCATTGATAAAACGTTTTTCCCTGTCGAGGTTTATATAATTGAACTCAACCTTATTCTTTTTACCAAAACCATTGGTGATATTTTTGGGCTGTTCCATGCCGTTAGGATCTGTTTGCCAGATATCATACACATCTTTGATCAGGAAATACCGGTCATTGGCTGTCCAGCCGGCATTACCCATGGCCCTCGGATAATCAGGCACATCGTTCTCAACATCATACAGGGGTTCCTTAATTTTATCACTGATGTTCCTGGTCACACCGTTTGCGGTGTTCCAGGTATAATAGGTTTTTGTATCGGGCTCATACCAATACACAAATTTACCACCCGGTGATGCAGAAAAATTAGCGATGGAATTTGCCTTGATCAGTCTTTTACTGCCGTCATTGGTATTGATCGCATAAGCGGTTGTACGTGTTCGTCCTTCCCATTGCAGGGTGATGCGGTTGCCTTTATTGCTCTCTGCCAAAACCCAGTCTGCATTTCCTTCATCTACCAGGGTAATGTCTTCAGCGTCTCCTGTTCCAAGCTGGATGATCTTATCATCGCCCGGTTTCATCACTGCTATAAAACTGCGTTTTAATTCGTTGCTTAAATTTTTAAGCTGCATGGGTTGTAAGTAATCATCGTTATAATGCCAAACATCCAGGCGGGCTAATTCAAAATCAACAAGATTTGTATCTTTTGCCGGTGTAATTGGGGCGGTACCAAAAAATAATTTCCTGCCATCCTTACTAAATCTTACAGTTGCATTTTCACTGATGGTATTGCCGATCTGCATCCCCACCGTATTTTTTTCAGCCAGTAATGTAGCGCTGTCCTGCCCACCGGTATAATACCAGAGTTTATAGAATTTTTGAAGCGCTTTTGTATTGCTGTCCCTTTCTGCAACAAATGCAAGCTGAGTCCCCTCTTCATCAAAGCTAAAATTCTTCACATCATTCACTTTGCGCATTACGGTATCCATTTTTTCTGTTGACAGGTCATACAATAATACATAAGCAATACTGTTGCTGTCTTTAGAGGCCTTGGTGGTTCTCATCACCAGCCTGGTGCCTTTTTTATCAAATGCATAATCACTCACCAGTTTAAAGGTTTTTTCTTTGCCGGTGCCCATTCGCCTGAGTACCAGGTCGGTTCCTTCTGTTGCTGCCCCGCCACCTGCTGCATCATCGCCTTCGGCATCTGCCGGCATAACTTCTTCTGTATTTATTTCATCCTTACCTTTTTTAATGATCTCTTTGGCTGCTTTATTTGCTGCTACGATCACTTCTTCTTTAGTAAGATTGGTTGCCGAAACTGATTCAAGCGATTTACGTATAATAGAATCGGCCAGCTTTACCAGCATATCTATATTCATTTTAGCAGAATCAGTAACTACTTTCTTTGTTTTCTTAGTAGTATCAGGCAAAGCTTTTTCCATTTGATAAGCTACCCAGCCCGTACCCTTCTCCGCGGTTTTAAATCCTTTTACCCGAGCAAACTTCAGTACCTCTTCTTTACCCAGTTCAACAATGCCAATTGAATCTTTGGTCATGTCATCGGCCTTTTTCTTTTTGATCTTTGCCTGCCGTGTTTCCTGGTAAATGGGTTTGATCTTAAAAACAACATAGCGGCTGTCTTCAGTAATCACCGCATTATAACCACGTGCAATAATTTTTTTAGTTTGTGTGGGCAAGTGTTGAATGACCAGTTCGCCATCGCCTTCCTGTGGATTAACAGCGTATACTGCATAAGCACCATCATTACTGATCAACCTTTCGCCAACGCTTTTCCAGCCATCATAAACATCATGTGTTATTGGTTTCTTTTGAGCGAAAGCGCTGAGGCAAATTAATAGCAATGCCGGGAGAAGTATTTTCTTCATGTAATTGATTTAGGAAGGTTAAAGATATTGGAAAGTGGAGAAAATATCGCCGGGAAGTCGGGAAGACGGGAATTCTACAAAATTAATGAGTATTTATTTTGCCTTCGGCATAAAAGGTTATTGCCACAAAAGCACTGAAGGCACCGAATTAAATATGTATTTTTCTGTACTTCTGTGCTTCAGTGGCAATTTATTTAAGCAGCCAAGCTGCTTTCTTTTAATCCCGCCTTTCCGACTTCCCGGCAAAAAAGTTATTCCTCTTCCAGAAATCCCCATTCGTTTCTTAATGTATTCAACTGTCCAACTTCCAGCTTAGCTGAATCATAATGCCCGGCATTTGCTTTTTGACGGTATGCTTCGTACAAACAAACCGCACAGGCTACCGAAATATTCAATGATTTTATGATACCTACCTGCGGAATAATAAAATTACCATCGGCCATGGCAATGATCTCTTCACTGATACCACCGTGTTCGTTTCCAAAAACAAGGCAAACAGGTTCAGTCAGGTTCAACTCGTGCAAACCAACAGCATCACTGCTTAAATGCGTGGTATAAATTTTTTTGTAATGCTTACGCAATTCAACAAAACACTCGGCAGCATCCGTAAACTGGTGCACACTAAGCCATTTGGCTGCGCTGGAGGAACTTTTTGCTCCCCATTTTTTATGAGGCGGGATCTTGCTGTTGAGTATATAAATATCCTGTATGCCCACAGCATCACAGGTTCTCATCACGGCAGATATATTATGTGGATCAAAAACATTTTCCAGCAGCACGGTTAAATCAGGCTGACGTTTATTTAAAACGGATGTAAGTCTTTCGTTTCTTTCTGGTGTCATGGCTGCAAGTTAATGAAGAAGACATTGAAGAAAAAGTAATTTGGTTTTGCCTAAGGCAAAAATATTATTCACGAAGACACGAAGTATTCCCTTGGGGAATAGATGCTAATTACAAATGGCTCCCAAAAATTCACACTGTGAATTTCCTTCGTGCCTTAGTGCCTTTGTGGCCTAAAAAATTCTCCGCAGGAGAACCAATTTATCCAAATCCGTGTAATCAATAATTCTTAATTAGTTTTGCCCTTAAACCCAGGCAATTTTGAGCATTCCTATTTTTCTCATAACACCACCTTTTACCCAGCTTAACACGCCCTACCCAGCTACCGCTTACCTGAAAGGATTTTTGAATACAAAGAATATTGCATCCTTCCAGGCCGACCTGGGTATAGAAGTTACCGTGGCTTTATTTTCGAAGAACGGGCTGCAAAATCTATTTTCACAGATCAATACCCAAGAAACAGAACACTCACTGAATGCGGCAAGAATAATTGCCCTGCAGGATGATTATATAAATACCATTGATGCAGTGATGTTGTTTTTACAGGGAAAGAGTCCTACCCTTGCACATTTAATTACCAAAAGGGATTTTTTACCCGAGGCTTCCCGTTTTGAACAATTGGATGACCTGAAATGGGCATTCGGAAGCATGGGCACACAGGACAAAGCCAAACATATTGCCACCATGTACCTGGAAGACCTTTCTGATCTCATCAAAGAAACTGTTGATGAACATTTTGGTTTCAGTCGCTATGCCGAAAGACTTGGCAGGTCGGCAAACAGTTTTGATGAATTGTATACAGCACTGCAGCAACCCTACACATACCTCGATAATATGCTCATCAATATACTCAAAGAAAAAATGGATGGCCTGCAACCCCGCCTCGTTGCACTCTCTGTTCCTTTTCCAGGTAATTTATATACATCGTTGCGCTGCGGACAATATCTAAAACAACAATACCCAAACACTAAAGTGGTCATGGGTGGTGGTTTTGCCAATACGGAACTGCGTTCCTTATCGGATCCCCGTGTTTTTGAATTCTATGATTTTATTACGCTGGATGATGGTGAAGCGCCCCTGGAAATTTTATTGCAGCACCTCGGCCTGGCAGGGTCGGGACACTCAAGCGGCCTGAACCATGAAGCCCCTGGTCTGACGTCCCCGTCTGACCATGAACTAACCGGCCTTCTACACTGTCAGACGGGGACGTCGGACCGGCTGCCTGCACTCAAACGCACATTCACATTAATAAACGGACAGGTAACCTACATCAATAACAGCGCCTGCACCGATTACAAACAGGGACAGGTAGGCACACCGGATTACAGCGATTTTTATTTAGACAAATATATTTCGGCCATTGAAGTGATCAATCCGATGCACAGTTTATGGAGCGATGGCCGATGGAATAAACTCACCATGGCCCATGGTTGTTATTGGGGCAAATGTACTTTCTGTGATATCTCTTTAGACTATATAAAAAACTACGAGCCCATCACCGCCTCATTACTTGTGGACCGCATGGGCGATATGATAGCCCAAACCGGACAGAACGGTTTTCATTTTGTTGATGAAGCCGCACCGCCTGCCTTAATGCGTGCGTTGGCAATAGAGATCATCCGCAGGAAATTAACGGTAAGCTGGTGGGCCAATATCCGTTTTGAAAAAAGTTTCACCCGTGACCTTTGCATTTTATTAAAAGCATCGGGTTGTATCGCCATCTCCGGCGGACTTGAAGTTGCTTCAGACAGGTTACTGGAACTGATACAAAAAGGAATTACCGTTGCACAGGTTGCCAGGGTTAACAAACATTTTACCGAAGCCGGCATTATGGTGCATGCTTATTTAATGTATGGCTTCCCCACGCAAACGGCGCAGGAAACCATTGACTCACTGGAAATGGTGCGGCAACTTTTTGAAGCCGGCATTTTACAATCAGCCTTCTGGCATTTGTTTACCATGACGGCACATAGCCCGGTTGGACTAAATCCTGCTGCCTACAAAGTTCAAAAAGTCAGTGAAGCCATCGGAACCTTTGCCAACAATGATATTGAACATACCGACCCCACCGGCGCCGACCATGAAAGTTTTAGTTTTGGTTTAAAAAAATCTTTGCTTAATTATATGCACGGCGCCTGCTTTGATCATCCTTTACAAAAATGGTTCGATCATAAAGTACCAAGAACAACCATACCGGCCGACTATATCATTAAAGCCATTGAAGAACCGGAACTGCCCAACAACAATCCCAATACTAAAGTGTTGTTCCTCGGCAATCAGCCAACAACAGAAAAAATAACCAAAAGCAAAAAAGGAAACCAGTGGGAAGTTTTATCACTCAGTTTTCAAACAAAAAAAACAACCGTCAATATTAGTGTTGATGCAGAAAAAGGAAACTGGCTTACCAATATGCTGCAAACATTATCCATATCAAATCCTAAAACGCTTACCCTGCAGGATGTAAAAGCCAGCTACGAAACTGCCGGGCTGGAAGACTTTGAATTGTTTTGGGATAATAAACCGGTTAATGGATTGTGGAAGGCGGGGTTGTTGATGTTGTAGAATCCTGAGCGTAGTCGAAGGGCGCTCCTGTCATTCTGAGGCACGAGGAATCTAATTTTTTTGAGCCTGGGTTTTGTACTACTATTGAGCTTCATTGGCGTCGCACTCTTGTGCGGAATTGCTTTATTCCGCCGCAGTTGGTGTTCCATTCTGGCTCCCACTGACTGCCGTTTTTGGTGTTCGTGCCGAGGGTAAAGCAGCGTTGGCAATCACCAACAACCAGCAGAGTGCCAGCAAAAAAAGACCAACCTTCATGCTGTCAACATGTTGTTGGTGTTGCCCAATCACAAAACCCAGCCC
>JBDSGK010000096.1:0-21083 GCA_039919015.1 Ferruginibacter sp. | reverse complement strand
CCACCGGTTTTGAAGCAAGGCTTTTTGGCGAGCTGGTAAAAGATGCAGAAAGCTGGTTAAGCATCGGCATCATGCAAACCAAAGAAGACCTGGAGAATGATTTTTATTACCAGTATAAGAATGCAGCAGGAGAGATCATTACGTCTAAAAGCACCGACCAGGTAGCTGTTGACAGTATAAAAAACAATGTGGGTTTTGTACGCCGCCCGAGTGACCGTTTAATAACTGCCGGTTTATACCTGGAAGACTACCTGACCACCAATAAGAATTTTAAATTTCATTTGAATTTATTGTACGGCAGCAATATGAGTTATAATATTCCCAACAGTGTTAAGTACCGCAATGCGCTCATCATTGAGCCTTACATACGGGTGGATGTTGGTTTCAGCGCACAACTGCTCAGCGAAAAAAGCAAACGCCGCAGCCATAGCCCCTTCCGCAGTTTTGAAAATATCTGGGCCAGTTTTGAAGTATTTAATTTAATCGACCGCCGCAATACAATCTCCTTTCAGCTCATTAAAGATTTTGCAAACAATGTGTACAGCATCCCCAACAGGTTAACGCCACGGCTGGTGAATTTTAAGATTGTGGGAAGGTTTTAGCATAGCACATTTTCCAGCTTTTTCAACAGCCTTCGTATTAGATTACAACAGGATCTGCATTTTTATAGGAACTCTCATTTCCAATGTGGATAACTTTTATCAAATAAAGATGTATTTTTATTGTTTATCAATAAATATTTATCTTTATTTGCATTCTAATTTAAATAATTAAAAATGAAAACAACAACAATTCTAAAGATACTACAAGTCCTTTCCTGGATAATATTTATTGGAGTATGTATAGAAGCGGGTGGTTCTATATTCAGTGCTTTTTATACTTTGGTGATCAACTCACTTAACGCACGAACATTTTGGGTGGGAAATGACCTCTCCGCCCTTTATAAATACGACCCCGGGTATTTTTTTGCAGAAACATTGCTGATAAGCATTGCCGGAGTATTGAAGGCATGCATTTTTTACCTGGTCATAAAGATCTTGAACGATAAAAAATTAAATCTATCTCAGCCATTCAGTAATGAAGTAAGGCTTTTTATTATTAAAGTATCGTATTTGGCTTTTGGTATAGCATTGTTCACATCCTGGGGAGTTAAATATACTGAATGGTTAATTACCCGGGGAGTGAAAATGCCGGATACGCAACATTTACGCCTTGGCGGAGCTGATGTGTGGCTATTCATGGGTGTTACGCTTTTTGTAATTGCACAGATATTTAAAAGAGGCATCGAGATCCAAACTGAAAACGAATTAACCGTATAACCATGCCGATAATTGTAAACCTGGACGTCATGATGGCCAAACGGAAAATGTCATTGAATGAGCTTTCAGAAAAAGTGGACCTGACATTAGCTAACTTGTCCATACTCAAAACCGGCAAAGCAAAAGCGATCCGGTTCAGTACACTCGAAGCCATTTGCAAAGTATTGAACTGTCAGCCTGCTGACATTTTGGAATTTGCGGAGTGACCTGTTAGTTTGTTTTTTAAAGACACTTGCTGTACTAAAATAATTCCGTTACTTTAACCGGCATATCAACACGGCAACTTAACAACTATGAGCTTATTTGAAATTACCCTTACTCTGGTTTTATCATTATTCATAACCACCTGTTTTAGCCAGGACAATGCTAAGGATAAGTGCGGTATTTTCAAATCAGGCAAGTTCAGGTATTTAGATTCCGAAGATCCAACCGGGTACATTATCATAAATGGGGGCAAGCAGACAGAGCACAGTGAAAAAAATGATTATATCATCGAATCTGATATCAGCTGGGTCAGTGACTGTAGCTATATCATGACCATGACAAGAATTACGATACCCAATTTTCCGTTCCAGCCCGGAGATACCATGAAAGTAGATATCACGAAGATCAAAGGAAATATCATTTATTACACTTCCACAGTTAAGGGCGTATCATGGAATGGAAGATTTAAAAAGATAGATAACTAAAACAGGCACACTCGCTCTCATTTCAACCAATATAAATAACCACAATGATGAAAAAGTATGCCCTGGCTGCTATCCTGATTTTATTGCCTGCTTTTTATGCGGTTGCACAAAACAACTTAACAGCAGATGAGAAAACAGTACAGCAGGTTGTTAACAATATGTTTGATGCCATTGCAACACGCGATACCATTAACCTAAAACTGCAATGCACTGCTGATATTTTAATACTGGAAAGCGGTGCCACCTGGAATATGGATACCCTCATTCAAAAGATCAGCCCGAATCCACCAGCCGACTTTAAACGGATCAATACGATAGATTTTATAGATACAAAGATCAGCGGCAACACCGCATGGACAACTTTTAATAACCGGGCAGATATTACAAGAAACGGTCAGCGTGGATTTATTATTTGGCTTGAAACTGCGATCCTGGTAAAAGAAAGAAAAAAATGGAAAGTTAAAGTTCTGCATTCAACACTTGTCAAACGCGGGGCTCTTTAAATAACAACTGACATTTGTACCAAAAGGCAGTTCTACATTGGGGAATTTAATATCTTTCAGAATAGCGTTATTTTCGAGCAATTTTCTTTTTTGCAAGCTGTTTAATCCTCCGGCAAACGTAGCTGGTTTAACCTGAACCTGTGCAGAATTAACAATTATAAAAAGCAGGATTACTGTAATTTTGAAAATATCTTTTATCATTATTAATTTAGTTTTGATTGAAAAGCATTTAAAATATTATCTCATGCGTTTAAAAATTCGGCAATTGTTGTTATTGACCATCATCCAGTTTTTGTTTTTGATGAGTGGGACCGCACAATATAAAACCTACAAACTTTCTGAAAATGGCGATACCCTTAATGCCATTGATAATAATGATATGAAGCAGGGAAAATGGGTGATACACGTGGAGCCATTGAGAGGAGAGCCTGGTTATGAAGAAGAAGGCATTTTTGTAAAAAATAACAAAGAAGGTATCTGGCGCAAATACAGTTTAACAGGTGATATCATTGCCGTTGAATATTATAAGTTGGGTGGCAAACATGGTGGTCAGCAATATTATACCGAACTGGGTGACCTGATCAGGGAAGAATCCTGGCGGGGATATGATCCCGAGTATCCTTATGATACGGTAGCCGTATATGGAACAGGCAGTAACGAGATCATTGATTATAAGATCGTAAAAGCCGAGCAATACAGTGTGAAGCACGGCGAATGGAAATATTATGATCCAGGCAACGGGCGATTGGTTAAGATTGAAAAATATGACCGCGGACTGCTGGAAACACCAGGATCAAATAAAACAACAGCAGCTGCTGCAGCAGCTAAAAAAAAGGAAGTTGAAAAAACACCTGAAATGCTTGAATGGGAAAAGAAAAATAAAGGCAAGAAGAAAGTGGTAAGGGATGGACGTACTTATTCCGGAGGTTGAGCGTTGCCAGGCCACTATATAAGTGATCAAAAAAATAAATACATTATTTATCGCTCAACTCAGGTGTTTGCAGCAGTTCTTTAGTAGCCTGGCAACTTAAAAAAACGCTGAAAGAAAAGGAGTTGAAAAGCAATGGCATTACGCCAGTAATCCCAGCCATGCGTACCCGGTCTCTCTGTATATTCATGAGGAATTTTCAACTGCAGCATTTTTTGATGCAGCCTGCGGTTGGCATTAATAAAAATATCTTTTTCCCCGCAGTCAAAAATTATTTTTAATCGGCTACCAGGATAATTTTCAATCAGATTGATCACTGTAAGATCATGCCATTCTTTTGCATGTGAAATGGTATCCCCTATTCTTTTACTGAGCTCATATTTGTTCTTCGTTTCTGCCAGGTCTAATACACCACTCATACTGCCAGCTGCACCAAAAATATCCGTGTGTCTTAAACCGATGAAAAGCGCACCATGGCCTCCCATACTCAGGCCAGTAATGGCCCGGTGATCCTTATCAGCGATCGTTCTGTAAGTCCTGTCAATAAATCCAACAACTTCTGAGCTGATATGTGTTTCATACCTATAGTTACTATCTACCGGGCTGTCGAAATACCAACTGGCTATTGCACCATCTGGGCATACGATCAGGGCTTGATAAGTATCCGCATGATCTTTTAGTTCGGGCACCCTGATTATCCAGTTACTGTACCAGCCATCATAACCATGTAATAAGTAAACTACCGGAAAGTTTTTCTTTTTTATTTTGTAACTGGCAGGCTTTATAACAACGGCCTTGATGTATTTGTGCATGCTGTTGCTATAGATAGAAATCGTATCTACAGTGGCTGCCCGGAGCGCAGATGTAAAGATGAGCATGCAGGCAAATGAATAAATAAACTTCATCGTGTTATTTCAGTTCAGGCAACAGCCTGCTTATTTAATTTTCATGCTTAACGATTGCACTGTTTTTTCCAGGACTTCAATACGAGCCTGTTGTTCCTTAACTGCATTGATGAGCAGGAATACATAGGCCTGGTTATTTACTTCCCTGAGATCACTGAAGGTATCATATGTTTTTTTATTTACCATATAAGGTGCAATTTTTTCCAGTTCCTGGGCCACGATCCCTACCTGTTCATTACCCGTTTTGTAGGGGGCGTTTTCATTATAATTGAATTTAACCGGCCGTATTTTTTTTATAACATTCAACCCATCGGTAAACTCACCGGTAATTGTTTTTATTCTTTCGTCGGAAAAAACACCCCAAACACCAGTAGCATTGTTGGCAGTACCGTTAACCGAAAGTTTTGCCGTTGGATTGGTGACTCCAATACCAACGTCACCCTGGTTAATAACAAGCGCTGTGGTATTCCAGCCGGGTGAATAGTCCTCAATTTCGAGGTAACCGCCGTTATGCTGTATCCGGGCAACATCATTACCATTTCCTCTAAAAAGCAGACCGGTAGTATTAAACTGGTTTTCAATAGTAACCTGGGTTTCGCCAAAACCTTTTACATGCAGTAAATACGAAGGGTTTATAACCCCAATCCCCACATTGGTTCCAACTTCTCCCAAAACCAAGCTGTTGCTGGCAGTTACCGATGCGTTATAACCAATGGCTGTGGCATTGGTTAAACTACCGGAATTGATGCCGGCCTGGTAACCGATAAACGTGCAATTGGTTCCATTAGTTGCATTAAGCCCGGTATTTGTACCAACAGCTGTATTATTATCATTGAAGACCCCTGTCAGCGCATTGTTTCCAATGGCCACATTACTGCTGCCTGCATGGTTTTGCTGCAATGCTTTGTAGCCAAGTGCAGTATTGTAGCTTCCGGTAGTATTTTCAAGCAGGGCAAAATTTCCGGCGGCGGTGTTATAACTTCCTGATGTGTTGAAAGGCATCGCTTCACTTCCCACCGCTGTATTATAAGAACCTGTATTGGATGCAGCCAAAGTCCCATATCCAACAGCCGTATTATTGGACCCGCTGCTTGTATAAAGTGCCATATAACCACTTGCAGTATTATACTCTCCGTTGTAATTATTACGAAGCGTTTTTGCACCGGTTGCAGTGTTAAAATTTCCCGGACCATTAGAATAGAGTGCCTCGTACCCGATGCCCGTGTTCTCATTACCACTTGTATTATTGTACAACGCATCTCTTCCCAATGCTGCATTTTTATTACCCCCCAGGTTATTTTTCATAGCCTGGTATCCACCGGCGGTATTATCATTACCAGTCATAAAGCTGCCGCCATCGAGGGCATAGGCTCCAAACGCAGAATTATTAGCGCCTGTTGATACATGAGCCATTGAGTTTATGCCATAGGCTGAATTGAATGATCCCACGGTATTAAAGCTAAGTACCCAACTGCCGGTGGCCGTATTCCCTGTCCCATTTGTATTAGAAGCCATGGCCAAATAGCCTGTTGCAGTGTTATCTGAACCATTAGTAGTCAGGTTTAAGGCATTAAAGCCTATGCCTGTATTCGCTATTGTTGCATTAACATTGCCTGCCTGGTATCCTAAAAAAACATTACCGGATACATCAATTAATCCCGATTTTTGATTATTTATCCGAAAACTAAGGGGTACATTATCGGTGGTACCAATGAAATCAGTTGCTGCAGCAGTTCCGCTGTTACCAGCTAATGACCACGCAGTTCCGGTAACAACTTTTGTCCAGGAAGAACCGCCCCAATAATAATAACCCGGTACAACATTACTTACTGTTGCAGTATTATAAATTAATAAACTGGTAGCCGGGCTTAAAATGGTCGTTACATCAATAGTACCTGTTAAGGCAACCCTTGGGATCAGCATTCCTTTATTTGTGCTGTTGACATCTAAAACAGATGAAGCATGTGCAGATGCCCCGGTTGTATTTATTGCAAGGCTTTGCGCAGATAGGTTTGTTGACGCAACAGCGAAAGCATAAATAGCCAGTAATATCCTGGCACACGGACTTAATAAGTTTACAGTTTTTTTCATAATTAAAGCCTAAGATTAAAGATCACAAAACTGTCTTCACTTATCTTTATTCAAGGTAGATATTTTCTGAAACTTTCTTAGGGTGCTTAGTAAGCAACAGCATCATACTTTAGGACTATATAAAATAAAAAGAGGCTGCCTTTTCAGGCAGCCCAGTCTGTGCTTGGTTTCTAAATCTAAATATTAAATATTATCAGTTACTTACAGTTAATTTTTTAGTCAAGGCATCTCCGGTAGCTTTATTGGTAATTCGTACCAGGTAAATACCACTTTGCAGGTTATTAATTTCTACTGTACTGGTGCTTTTTAATTCAATTGATCTAACAACCCTTCCTGAATTGTCTATTACTTCTACATTGGTAGCTTCAGCGATATCTGTAATGCTGATCTTTGCATAACCTATACTTGGGTTAGGGAAAACCGTAAAATCGCTTACCGCTGCTATACCTTTTACCGCCTTGGTTTCACTTAATTTAAAGCTTGCATCCAGGTCAACCAGTTTTAAACGGTATTGTGAAATTGCTTTTGCATTATTATTATCACTGAATGAGTACGAAGCTCCGCCACCATTATTTTTAGCTGCAACTGTTCCTACTGCAACAAAGCCATTACCTGTATTCCTTTCAATAATAAATTCTTTTGCATTGATCTCTGTTTCAGTACTCCAGTTAAGTGATACCGCATTGCCAGTACGTTTGGCAAAGAATGAACTTATTATAATTGGTACCGGACCGCTGCCAGGCACTAAACATATTCCACCAGAATAGGTAACAGAATCATGAAAATAAATAGTCAAAGTGCCTGCAGGCCCAATATTAGTATTGGTAACGCAATAAGTTATTGAGGGTTTGGGGCCATTACAATTAATAACTCCTGCGCCATATGTTGAATTGATCTTTACCCCGCTTTGATAAATCGAATCAATAGCCAAAGCAATCGTTGGACATGAAGAATAATTTAAAGTTAATTTGGCAACCGGGCATCCACCACCTGCACCGTTACTTCTTTTGAAACTGGTTGGGCATGGGACTGTTGTTTGGGCAAATGCTGCTGCTGATAGCAAAAGCATTGCGATTGAAAGTGTAAAATTTTTCATTGTTTAAAGTTTATGAGGTTAAGAAAACAGTATTAGTCCAACAAGTTGGAATAATAGAAAGCAACAATGGAAAATCAACGGGATTGGAACTTAGTTAAGTTCTTGATAGGAAAATTGTTATAGACTACTTTGGTGATTTATACACCTGGGTTTGGTAATAACGGGATTAGGTTTTTGTAGAGGTATTCGGGATTGAGAATGTAAAAGTAAAACTTTTTTTTAAAAAAGCAAGAAAAAATTTAAAAAGTGCATAGAAATTATGCACTTTTTAAAGTAACTTATTAATAATCAATGACTATTTTATCTCTTTCTGCATTGCATTGGGATTTCCACCTGCACCTCTTGGCCTGTTGCCTCCATTCTTAAATAACTGGAATTTACTTGAGGTAGTAATTGAAGGCCAGGTATTATTACCGGTATTAATATCGGCAGTTTCCCGCAATGGATCCAATGATACAGATACAACCTCTTTGTTCTTCATAAAGGTTTTAACCACTTTATTCTCATTCTTGCGCCAAACCTGTACCGGGATCCTTTCAATTTCTTTACTGCCATCCTTAAATGTCCACTCAATAATGATCGGCATAACCAACCCTCCTTTATTGCTGAAAGTAAGTTCATAAAAGTTTTTACTGCCGGCTATATGAAATCGTTCCGCTTCAGTATAACTATCTTCCGGGGCTGAAGCCGGTATAACGATCGAAAATGCAGTAGTATCAACCTGTGCCAGCCCACGATCGTACCTCCAGTAAAAATCCCTCATCGTAACATCTGCATCAGTAGCAAAAATTATTTTCTTATCCGCACGGTTCCTGATCTTAGAAATATCGTCAAAATCGTTAAGGATAGGCTTAGGAACCGCGATCTTTCGAACACTGCTGTTTGTTGCAGCTGGTAATTCACCAGTTAACACTGCCCATTTAACGGTGTCTAATGAAATGTCGCAGGCTTCTGTTCCATAGAACCATCCTCTCCAAAACCAATCCAGGTCTTCTGCACTTGCATCTTCCATGGTACGGAAAAGATCGGCAGGTGTTGGATGTTTAAATGCCCAGCGCCTTGCATACTCTTTAAAGGCATAATCAAAATTCTCCCTGCCCATAATGGTCTCACGCAGGATATTTAAACCTGTAGATGGTTTGCTGTAAGCATTAGGACCGAACTGGATAATATTTTCGCTGTTGGTCATGATGGGTTCCAGCATATCTTTGGGCAACTTCATGTAATCAACGATCTTGTAAGCCGGACCTTTCCCCACGGGGAATTTGTTATCCCATAATTCTTCTGTCAGGTATTCAACAAATGAATTCAACCCTTCGTCCATCCATGTCCATTGCCTTTCATCGCTGTTGATGATCATCGGGAAAAAGTTATGGCCTACTTCATGTATCACTACGCCTATCATACCATTCTTGGTCCCTTCGCTATAAGTGCTGTTAGCATTATAATTACCATTGGCATCTTTTTCTGTACGGCCAAAATTGAAGCAGATCATGGGATACTCCATACCATTGGCTGCTTCCAAACTCTGTGCAACAGGGTATGGATAAGGAATGGTAAATTTTGAATAGGTCTTAATAGTATGTGCTACAACTTTTGTACTGTATTTACGATAGAGGGCGTACGCTTCTTTTCCATATGCACTCATGCACATCACTTTCTTTCCTTCTACCATTGTTGGCATGGCATCCCAAACAAACTTACGTGAAGAGCCCCAGGCAAAATCACGAACCATATCGGCTTTGAATATCCAGGTCTTTTTTTCTTTTGATCTTTGTTTTTCTCTTGCAATTGCTTCATCAAGCGTAACGATCTCTGTCACATCAGTTGCCGTTTGTGCTTTTTGCCAGCGTGCAAACTGTGCAGGCGTTAAAACCTGCTGGTAGTTTAGCCCCTGCCCTGTTGACATTACCACATGATCTGCAGGAACCGTCATCGCTACTTTAAAATTACCAAAGGCCAGTGCAAACTCACCGCTTCCTACAAACTGGTGGTTCTGCCATCCCTGGAAATCACTGTACACACAAAGACGTGGATACCATTGGGCCATGGTATACAGGTCATTTCCATCCTCTGGGAAATTTTCAAATCCACCGCGACCGCCATATTTTGTCCTTTCAATGATATTATAATTCCAATCAACCTTAAATACAAACTTCTGACCCGGCTTAAGGGGCTGCGGCAATTCAATACGCATCATGGTTTTATTAACTGTATAGGTCAACATTTTACCGGCAGCATCAACAACACGTTGAATATTTACACCGTATGCCCTGTCCTTGTCAACTTTGCCTTCATACCTGGTAATATCCTGTTCAGTTATACCACGTGGCATAAAACTACTCCCCTGGTAACCCGAGTTATTGGTATTGCTATGCTCATTCTCATCTAGCTGAAGCCAGAGATAAGTTAATACGTCGGGCGAGTTATTAAAATAGGTAAGGGTTTCTTTACCCAGTAAACGGCGGTTGGGTTCATCCAGTTCGCAAACAATATCATAATCGCAGCGCTGTTGCCAGTATTTTGGTCCGGGTGCACCACTTGCGGTACGGTATTCATTTGCTGTGGGAAGAATGGTACCCAACTGTTCAAAGCGGTTACCGTGGTTACTTCCCGGGTTATTTTTTATATCCTGGGCGCCGGCAGTAATGCCAACGAAAAGCAAAAAAGCAAAAGCTATTAATTGTTTCATTGTAGATTATTGAATGTTTAATTTTTATTTTTTATAATTTATACCGGGAAGCGCTCCCAGGCCATTTTGGTTGAAATGATCAAAGCTATAATTGATAACAACCTTACCCACCATATTCTTTTCATTTTAAGTTTATTGACCACCAGGTAGCTTAACCATAAAATACAAAGCACTACTACTATTTGTCCTGCCTCCAGGCCTATATTAAAACCTAATAAACTCCAGCCGATCGACTGACCTTTGGCCATCATATAGCGGATAGCATTTGCAAAACCCAAACCATGTACCAGGCCAAAAAATAAAGCCAGGAAATAATTGAGCTGAAGTGATCGAGGTTTAAAATTCTTTTGCAATAAGTTAAAGAGCGCTGTAAAAACTATTGTACACGGAATTAAGAATTCTACCCAGGTATCGTTTGCCCGTATCACATCATATACACTTAATGCCAAAGTGAGTGAATGGGCAATGGTAAAAGCAGTTACCAGTATCAAAACCTTTTTCCAATTCTCCATTAAATAAATGGCACTTAGTACTAATACAAACAGTAAATGATCGAGGGCATCCCAGGCCATGATATGATCCCATCCCAAATCAAAATAAAAACCCAAATCCTGCATGAACCGGTTTACAATTAAATGTTTGTGTTAGCTTTGCGGTTCAAATATCTTTAAAGAAACTGTTTTTAACTAATCTCTTTGCTAAATGGTAAGTTTATTATTTAAGTGGTTATTCATAGGAAGTCTGGTTTTTACATCTCCGGCTGTATCAAATCACCCCATCTATGTGAGTGTTACAGAGATCGAACACAATACCAAAGACAAAACACTTGAAATAAGTTGCAAGATATTTACAGACGATTTTGAAAAAACACTTCGCCAAACCTATAAAGGGAATGTTGACCTGTTACAGCCTAAAGATAAAAATGCGATGAATAAACTGGTATCAGGGTATGTTCAAAAACACCTGCTGATCAAAGTTGATGATAAAGCTGTTGCCTTACAATTTATTGGGTACGAGCAGGAAGAAGAGGGAATAATCAGTTACTACCAGGTGAATAATATTGCTGCTGTTAAAAAATTAGATGTTACAGACAATATTTTATTTGAATACAAAAAAGAACAGATCAGCATTATTCATACCACGGTAAGCGGGAATAGAAAAAGCACCAAGCTGGTAAACCCCGAGGAGAAATATAGTTTTGAATTTTGAATTATCTAAGCGGAGATCTAGTCTTCCATCTCATCCTTGATCTCTTCTGAAATCTTCACCAATAATTTATCGATCCTTTGCCCGTCCATATCTATGATCTCAATATCAAACCCATTCCATTCAAACCGTTCACCGGTCAGTGGAATATGTTCCAGTTCGTGCAAAACAAACCCGGCAAGCGTATCAAAATCATGTTCGCCTTCATGCATCCACTCTGTTTTTTCAAAGTGGCTTAAAAAATCGTAAAAAGGTATCTGGGCATCTATTAAAAAGGTTCCGTCCTGGCGCTCAACAATACCATACTCTTCCTGCCCGCTTTGCGGCACATCACCAACAATGGCTTCCAGTATATCATTCAGGGTGATCATCCCTTCCAGTGTTCCGTATTCATTTACTATAAAGCAACTGTGATTTTTAGAAGACTTGAATTTTTCAAGCAATTGATAAGCCGTGTTATTCTCGGGTACAAACATGGCAGGCTTGGCCAGGTCTTTCATTAAAGTAGAATCCAATGCCTTTACTATATCTTTTACAAAAACAACACCGGTGATATCATCAACTATCTTATCACAAACTGGATAAGTGGAATAAGTAAGCACATCAAACCTGTCTTTAAAATCCTTAACCGTTTCCTGTTCATCAAACCAAACAATATCAGTTCGGTGTGTCATCAATGAAGTAATGTTCCTGTCACCGAGGTGAAATATTCTTTCAATAATGTCTTTTTCTTCTTCTTCGATCGTGCCGTGCTCGCTCCCTTCGCTGATCATCGCTTTTATCTCTTCTTCTGTAACCGCATTATCAGTGGATGTTTTTATATTAAATAATTTAAAGAATAACTGGGATATCCTGGATAGCAGCCAAACAATTGGATAAGTAACCACAGATAAAAAATTCATGGGGGCAGCAACAAGTCTTGCGATCTTTTCGGCACGCAACATACCCAGCCGCTTGGGCACCAGCTCTCCAAAAATGATCGAAAGAAAAGTAACAATGATAACAATGATGACCGTTGAAATGGTTTCTGCATAGGGCTGCAATACGGTGATCTGCTCTATATAAGGCTGTACAAAATGACCAAATTTTTCGCCGGAATACACACCCGTTAAGATCGCAATAAGCGTAATGAATATCTGTGCAGTTGATAAGAATTTTTCGGGGTTCTCAGAAAGGGCAAGCGCCGTTTTTGCTTTCAGGTCACCCTTTTTAGCCATTGCTTCCAGCCTTGCCTTACGTGCACTTACCAGGGCGATCTCACTCATTACAAGGAGGCCATTGATCACAATCAGCAATCCTAAAATGAATATTTCAAACATAAATTTTATACTAAACCGCAGCTTTTATTAAACGGTTGTGACTGCAAATATCTATAATCTATATTTAAACGGCATTTTAATGCATAACAACCTGTGAATATTGATGTTTATCTTATGTAACAAGAGGCTTCTCTTTTAGCCGGCTATTGGCAATATAAGCAGTGCCATAACCTACCAGGCAGCCAAAAATGGCTCCTCCCAGCACATCAAAGGGATAATGCACACCTACATATATTTGGGCGTAACCAATCATAAAGGCCCAGACAAAAAACAGCCATGTCCATTTACCGAAATATTTTTTTAAAGTAGCATATAAGAACATGGCCAACCCAAAATGATTGGCGGCATGCGATGAAGTAAAGCTTCCGTTACCGGGCCGGTAGTGCAAAAAATACCTTACCATGCCGATCATATCAGGATCATTGCAGGGACGCAAACGCCCAAAATAAGGTTTGATGATCTTACTGCTTACGTGATCTGTAATTATTACTGTAATTACTGCAAAAAAAAATATCCAAAGCCCCTGCTTTTTGAAATTAATGACCAGGAACAAAAACAAAAAGAAATACAGCGGCACCCATACTGTTGAATTCCTGAGCCAGGGTGTTATCCAGTCAAAAAAACCGTTGGTCCATTGTCCATTGATGAGTTTAAAGAGTTCTTTATCTAAATGAATAAGCTGCTGCATGGCACAATGATAAGCTATAGTTATTTAAAATTGAAAAAGTAGTTGGCTAAAAAATTCCATATAAACACCACCAGTATCGCCATGAATTTTGCTATATAAAAATTTTTATCCTTTTTATGGTGAAAAAAATAAAGGAAAGTTGTGTTCAGCAATAATCCAATTAAACTCACCCCTAAAAAAATAAAAAACTCTTTCACCCACAAAGGATTGTTGCTCGTGAATGTCCAGTGCCGGTTTATGCTGTAATTACTGATCACTGCCAGTGTAAAGCCACAACCGTTGGCAATGTATTTATTCCATTTCAGTTTTTCCTTACAAAGCCAGGTCACGCCAAAATCTATCCCCATGCCAAACAAACCCACCAGGCCAAATTTGATCATTTTTAAAATAAATGAATACATGATGAGTTATTTTAAATTAGATTTTCGGCTAACAACACTTATTGCCATCCTATCCAATACGGCTGCCCTGGTTTTATTATTAAGGAATTTACCATTAACCTGGCTCACTTTGAAATAATCAAAAGTTTTTAATATCCTTACTTCTACTGTATCCTTGTTCAGATCGTTCAGATCGTGCAATGAAGAGAATAAAAACAAAGAATCCTTTGCCGCAATCTTATTGATAGCTGCTGCTGTGGGATTGCTATAATCCACATCTCCATTATAATAAAAATCAAAACTGGACGACAAACATTTGTATAAAGTTACCTGCTGGGTCACGGGTTGACTGTTAAGCCATTTTCCTGCCATCATACCGGCCTGGTATTTTAATAAAGAAGGATAAAAAAGACAATTTAAAAATATAGCCAGCAATAAGGCAAAGCCAATATTTTTCTTGAGAACCGCCAGCAACATATTACCAGGTTTATAAAAAAGTGTAGCTACGGCAATTATGCCAAGAACTATTAAAAACCAAATAAAGGAATCGAAGGAATAAATTACAATGATCCATATAATGGCAGCGATCAATAAGATGAATAACCCAGTTTGTAAAACGTTGATCCTTTTAAGTGTTTTTTCCGAAACGTCTTCAACCAGGTAGGCTGCAGTCATCATGGCAAAAAACGGAAATAAAATGACGATATAATGCGGAAGCTGAAATTTTGAAACAGAGAACATCAGAAAGCTGATAAGCACAGTGCTTCCGATTATCCACCTGTTATTATTTACTGCTGATCTTATTCGCCTGAAAATATTTATTACAGCCAGTAAAAGCACAATTGACCAGGGTATAAAAGCCCATAAGCTGCTGTGCAGGAAAAAGGACAGATCGCCTTTACCTTTTATAGGCCCGTTATTGAAAAAACGCCCAAACTGGCTATCCCAGAAAAAAAAGCGGAGACCGGACACATTTGTTTTTCCAAAGACCGTCTTTTCAGGATGCAGGTCAAATTGTGCATACAGGGAATACAGTTCAGGCAAAATAAAAATGAATACCAACAGTACAAATACATACCATTTCAGTTTTAAAAATTCAGCCCACTGCTTTGTTCTTATCCAGTAAATAACAAAGCCGACTGCAATGGTAATAAGCGCAAAGATCCCTTTCGTCATTACCGCACAGGCTGCAAAAAAAGCTGCTGCAACAATATGCCAGAGCCATTTTTTTTCAAATGCTTTGTACATATGGTACATGGCAGCAATAACAAAAGCTGTTAAATAGATCTCCGCCTTGCCATCAAAATTTGAAATAATAATGTGTAATGCGCTTGCATAGATCAGGGTTGAAAAACTGGCTATTTCTTTTGAATAGACCACTGCTGCTAATTTGTAGCAATAAACAATGGAAACAATAAAAAGAAGGAAAGAAGGAAGTTTATAGGCAAATGCAGAAAACCCAAATATTTTAAAGCTCATGGCAACCAACCAGAAAGGCAAGTGTGGTTTATCAAGCCAGTCGGCCCCGTTTATCCATAAATTAAGCCAGTTACCGCTTTTCGCAATTTGTTTGGCCAGTCCGGCATACAAGGTACCATCCGGTTCCATGATCTCGTTGAACAACCCCGTTAGATTAAAAAAAATAACAATCCCCAGTAAAAATAAAAAGGCGTTTTTTGAGAGCTGGTTATTAGCCATGAAAACATGTTTAGAACACATCAAATATATTGATTTATCTATTAGTTAAAATATTGGCTTTACCTAATTATTTGTGCGAAGTAGTATATTCGCTTTCTTTATCCAGGCTAAGGAAATAATTAACTATGCTCATCAGTTGGCGTGTTCCCAAAACTATACAGTGGATAGTAAAACTATTCATGATATACCTGTGCATATTTACTGCTTTCCGCATAGCTACAGTGATCAGTTTTAAACCAAAAAATACCAGTGTATTTGAGCTTGGCCCTGCATTCTGGCTGGGTTTAAAATATGATCTGCGCTGGATAGCGCTCATTTTATTACCCATTGCAGTTTTGTCATTATATCCACGCCTATCTCCTTTTTACAGTGAAAGAAGTAAAAGGAGATGGACATTTTATCTTGGGTTGATCACCCTGCTGGTATTGTTTTTTTATGGCGCTGATTTTGGACAGTTTGCTTATATCAATGCAAGGCTTAATGCCGATGCTTTGATCTTTGCAGAAGACCCCAGGGAGAGTTTACAAATGGTTTGGCAAAGTTACCCGGTGGTTTGGATCCTGTTTGGACTGATAGGCGCTGTGATCATGATGACCTGGATGTTTCGCAGGATGCATGTTGATGTAACAGAAAAGAATATCAACATTCATAAATTCACTTACCGCCGCAGGTGGCATGCTGCAGCACTTTTATTGTTGGGCTGGTTTGTGTATGGTTTTTTTACTTTAAAGCCTTTGAATTTTTTCAGGGCCTTTAATTTAAATGATGAGTTTAAAAGCAACCTCGCTTTAAATCCTTTACAGAATTTTTTTACCACGCTGCGTTTCAGGAACCCGGATCATAACAGCAGGGCAAATGAATATTATGCTTACATGGCCCGGTTCTTACAATTACAAAAAGATAATAGTTTTAAAAAAGGATACAGCCGTTTGATCCAGCCGGGCAGTAAGGCTTTGGAAAGCCAGCCAAATGTAGTGTTGGTACTCTGCGAAAGTTTCAGCATGTACAAAAGCAGCATGAGCGGCAATGCATTGAACAGTACTCCTTACTTTAACCAGATGTGTAATGAAGGTATTTTCTTTGAACGTTGTTTTACACCAACTTTTGGCACGGCCCGTGGTGTTTTTGCAACCATTACCGGCATACCTGATGTACAACTTTCTAAATTTTCCACCCGCAATGAAGAAGCTGTTAATCAACGAACCATCATCAATGATTTTTATGGCTACGAAAAATATTATTTTATTGGTGGCCGTACACAGTTCAACAATTTTAAAGGTTTAATAGCTAATATTAACGACCTGCATGTTTATGAAGAAGGAAAATATAAAGCCCAAAAACTGAATGTGTGGGGCATCAGCGATAAGAACCTGTTCCTGGAAGCCAATGAAGTTTTGGCAAAACAGGAGAAACCGTTCTTTGCCATCATTCAAACCGCAGATAACCACCGCCCCTTTGATATACCTGAAGAAGACAAGGATTTTGTCCGTCAGCATATCAGCCCTGAAGAATTAACAAAATATGGGTTTGAATCGCTGAAAGAATATCATGCTTTTGCCTACACGGATTATTGCATTAAAAAATTCATGGAGGCGGCTAAACAATCGCCGCATTATAATAATACCATTTTTATTTTCACAGGCGATCATGGTGTAGAAGGCAATGCAACAGCCATGTATCCCGATGCGTGGACTGAACAGCGTCTTAGTGACGAACATGTACCTTTATTGTTTTATGCACCTGCATTATTAGCTCCGCAAAAAAGGTCCGAAGCGGTTTCACAGATAGATATTTTGCCAACGGTGGCGGGTATGATACAACAACCTTATTTAAACAGCACGTTGGGCCGTGACCTGCTTGATCCAAATAAAAAAGAGAACGCCGCATTTATCATTTATCATGCCCCGGGCTGGATCGGCGTGGTGAATGACGATTATTTTTTTCGTAAAAATATCCGGATCAAAAAAGAAGAGTTGGTACCTGTGCGTAATAACCTGCCCCTCTTAACACAGGTTCAGCAGGATTCTGTAAAAGCACATCTGTCGCTACTTACTTCTGCTTTTTATGAAACCGCCAGGTGGATGCTGATCAACAATAAGAACAAATAGGTGTCAGGCCACTACGAACAGATCTCAAATTTATGAAGCCTTGTGTGTTTTTTAGGTCTTAAAGTGACAGCGTATCTGTAGTGGCCAGACACCTACCATGGTTCAGGCCGCAGCTCCTGCACCTGCCTCCTTTAGCGTCCCGACCCAACCTTCTTCGCGATCATCACCATCCGTTGCGATCTTTTTACATCATAATTGCCAAAATCATAATCACCAAATACTTCCTGTATCTGCATGCCCTGGTAAGCAAACATCTCTGTAAAATCACCTAAGGAAAACTTGGCTACCTTTTCAGTGTATATCAAAGGCTCCTTCAATGCTTCATCTTCAACAATGATCTTTTTATAAAAATGGGTTTCATCATACCACTTGGTAATGATAAAATTGATACTGTCGATCTCTTTTTCCGACTGGTGTACCAGGTGATCTTCGGCATAATGCACATTTAAAAAATCCATGACAAATGTTCCATCTTTTTTTATGGATTGGGCAATGGTGCGTATGGCATTATCATGTTCACGCCGTGTTTTAAAATAACCGAAACTGGTAAAAAAATTAAAAGCGTAATCAAAATAATTCATCCAGAAAGGCAGCCGCATATCATGCTTATAAAAATGAAGTGAATCGGATTGGGATAATAAGGCTTCATTGATACTGTCGTCACTCAGGTCAATCCCGGTAACATCAAAGCCCTTTTCGGCCAGCAAAATGGAGTGCCTCCCCTTTCCGCAGGCCACGTCCAGCATGCGGCTGCCGGGTGCAGGTATTAAATGACCGATCAGCTTACCAATAAAAGCTGCTGCCTCATTATCATCCCTGTTAAAATAGAGCTGGTGATAATAAGGAGAATTGAACCAATCTTTGAACCAGGTCATTTGCATCCGGCAAAGTTAATTGTTAATCGTTCATAGTTAATAGCAGGAAACTATAAATAATGAAGACTATTAGCCATTAACCATTAACCATTAACGATTAACTACCCCACTTTTCTTATATTTGCAGTCCCTAAAATAGATCAGAATGGCATTGATAAAGAGTATTTCCGGAATAAGAGGCACCATCGGCGGAAAAACGAATGATAACCTTACCCCTGTTGACATTGTGAAGTTTGCAGCAGCATACGGCAGCTGGATATTACAACAGAGCAGTAACCCTAAAATAATCATCGGGCGTGATGGCAGAATAAGCGGCGAAATGGTGAGCAACCTGGTGGTTAATACACTACTTGGACTTGGACTGAATGTGATCGATCTTGGACCAAGCACCACCCCAACAGTTGAAATGGCTGTACAATTTGAGAATGCGGCAGGAGGTATTATTCTTACTGCCAGTCATAACCCCAAAGAATGGAATGCTTTAAAACTGCTGAATAACAAAGGCGAATTCATTAGCGCTGAAGAAGGCAAACTGATATTGGTTGCTGCAGAAAAAGAAGATTTTAAATTTGCAACCGTTGATAAACTGGGTACCTATACCAAAGATGAAAGTTTACTGCAAAGACATATTGATGCAGTTGTTGAATACGAACTGGTAGATGCAGCAGCAATAAAAAAGAGAAATTTTAAGATCGTTATAGATGCTATCAACAGTACCGGCGCCATTGCAGTGCCTGCCTTATTAAAGGCATTGGGGGTTAAGGAAATTGAGGTTTTAAATGCAGAAGTGACCGGCAATTTTGCTCACAACCCCGAGCCTTTACCAGGGCACCTGATAGACCTGAGCAATGCAGTTGTAAAACACAATGCACACCTGGGTATTGCTGTTGACCCCGATGTTGACCGCCTTTGTTTTGTTTGTGAAGATGGCAGCATGTTTGGGGAAGAATATACCTTGGTTGCGGTGGCTGATTATATATTAAGCAAGCGGATGGGAAACACCGTTTCCAACATGTCGTCTACCAGGGCATTAAAAGATGTGACCATAAAACATGGCGGCGAATATTTTCCCAGTATGGTTGGCGAAGTGAACGTGGTAAATAAAATGAAGGCGGTGAATGCAGTGATCGGTGGCGAAGGCAATGGCGGCATCATTGTTCCTGACCTGCATTACGGAAGGGATGCATTGATCGGTATCGCACTTTTTTTAACGCACCTGGCAAAAAGCAAAAAAACAACCAGGCAGTTACGCAATACCTATCCTGATTATTTTATCAGCAAAAATAAGATCGAGTTAACCAACGGCACTGATGTAAAAAGCATTTTTGAGAACATTAAGGACCTGTATAAAAATCACCCGGTAAATACAGAAGACGGTTTAAAGATAGAATTCGATAATGACTGGGTACATTTACGCACCAGCAATACCGAACCCATCATCCGTATTTATGCTGAAAGTGATTTTGAATCGAAGGCAGATAATATTGCAAAAAAACTGATGCAGGATATCGGGAAGATGATGTAAAAAACAGCTGCAAGCTGTTAGCTATTAGCTGTTAGTTAAAAATACTGCTGCTAAATGCTAATAGCTAAAGGCTAAAAGCTTTTCTCTATGAACAGAATTTACTTCGACAACGCAGCAACCACCGCACTTGACGCACAGGTGCTTGAAAGTATGATGCCTTACCTGACCGAAAAATTTGGCAACCCCTCTTCCATTTATTCGTATGGACGTGAGAGCCGCATGGCTATTGAAACCGCACGTAAATCAGTGGCTAAGATATTAAATGCACACCCTGCCGAAATCTTTTTTACCAGCGGAGGTACAGAAAGTAGTAACACCGCTATTTCATGTGCCATACGTGACCTGGGTTGCAGGCATATCATTACTTCCCGCATTGAACACCATGCCGTAACTCATTCTGTAGAGCATATTGACAATTTGGACATTGCCAAAGTGAGTTATGTAAAATTATTACCCAATGGCCATGTTGATATTGATGACCTGGAAAAATTACTCGCCGCTGCAGAAGAAAAAACTTTGGTTACTTTAATGCACGCCAACAATGAGATCGGGAATATTTTAGACATTCATGCCGTGGGTGAATTATGCAAATTATATGGCGCCATATTTCACAGCGATACCGTGCAAACTGTGGGCCACTTCCCTTTCGACCTTAGAAATACACCGGTGCATTTTATAACCGGTGCTGCACATAAATTTCACGGGCCAAAAGGCGTGGGCATATTATACATCAATGAGAATGTAAAAATAAAACCCTTTGTACATGGTGGCGGACAGGAACGTAACATGCGTGCCGGTACCGAAAACCTGTATGGCATTGTTGGCTTTGCCAAAGCATTGGAAATGGCAACTGCCACACACGAGGAAGACATGGCATATATCGGCACACTGAAGTATTACATGATGGATGAATTAAAAAAACATATCCCGGGTGTGGGTTTTAATGGTGATGCATTGGGAAGAAGTTTATATACTGTGCTCAGTGCCAGTTTTCCAAAAACCGAAAGATCGGAGATGATCCTTTTCAATCTCGACATCAATAATATCTGCGCCAGTGGTGG
>JBDSGK010000095.1:0-23448 GCA_039919015.1 Ferruginibacter sp. | reverse complement strand
TTAAAGTAACCGATGCCAACAATAAATTTATTTTTACAGAAAGAATTGTAGTGCAATAAAAATATTACGGTTATTAAGTCGAAGGGGTTGTCAAAATTTGACAACCCTCTTTTTTTGATCACAGATTAATAGGATTATTGGGATTTCGCAGATAAAGCCTTCTATTGAAAAGTTTTTTAATTCAAAACAGTTTGATTTTTTTGATTCGGCACATTATTTGAAATTTGTACAATCAGCGCAATCATTTTAATCAAACAAATCAGCGATTATTTGCAGGACATAGAACCATATTACAACTGGCGCCATTTATACACAGCTGAAGAAGATAAGCTCTCACCCTTTTACCGCCGTACCTACAGCGAATTTGAATTCTCCAACACGGTTTACAATTTTTATATTCACCCGCAATGGGATGATTTTGGCTCCAGGACATTATACATGAAGATACTGTTTGTAGATTATGAACAGGGTTATGCCATCATTGAGTTATTGGGCGAATGGAATGACGCCATTGAGAATGATATCATGACGCTGCGGCGTGATATTACCGATATCATGTTTGCACAGCGCATTACAAAATTCATATTGATCGCAGAAAATGTGCTGAACTTCCACAGCAGCGACGACAGTTATTATGAAGACTGGCGTGAACAGTTGGAAGATGTGGGGGGATGGGTTGTTATTATAGACATGCCAACACAAAGCCAATACGATTTTGTGCAGGCCCGGCTCACCAATTACATTGAACTGATCGATTTTCCGCAATGGCGAACATTAAAACCGGAATTGATCTTCCAGCAAATAGATGATATGATGATCAGGAGACTTGGGTGAACTATTAATTGGTTAATTTGTTAATCCGTTGATCCGTCGCACGCTATTTACCAGTTAACGTATTAACTAATTAACTGATTAACGGATTAACGTGTAAGTTTTTGCCCTTCCTGTCGTATTTTTGTTTCCGATAGCTATCGGAACTAACTCAAAATCTAACTCTTTAAATATGACCTGGAAACATTTTTTTAGTTCGTCCATTGGTAAAAAACTTATCATGGGACTTACCGGCTTTTTCCTGATCTCTTTCCTGATCGTTCATTGTACTATAAATGCCATGATCTTTTATAATGACGGGGGACAGACCTTTAACCACTGGGGTCATTTTATGGGAAGCAATCTTTTTATCCGCACGTTTGAGATCGGTTTATTTATTGGGTTGATACTACACATTATCCAGGGGCTTATACTGTGGCGTCAGAACGCAAAGGCAAGACCAGTGAATTATGCTGTAAATAAACCACGATCAAACAGTACCTGGTACAGCCGCAGTATGGGCTTATTGGGAACACTGTTGCTTTTATTTTTGGTCATGCACCTGTATCATTTTTGGGTACCATCCCGTTTTGGCGGTATGGCCAATGTTGCTCCACTGGAGACCACTACACTTGGAGACTACGCCAACCAGGAAGCACATAACCTGTATAAAGCCATGCTCACCGTCTTCCAGGACCTTTGGGTAGTGATCATTTATGTACTTGGTGTTATATCTCTTTTCTGGCACTTATTACATGGCTTTCAAAGCGCTTTTCAAACCTTTGGCTTAAATCATAAAAAATATACACCCATCATTAAAACCGTTGGCTTTGTTTTTTCATTACTGATATGTTTGTTATTTGCTGCCATGCCTGTTTCTATTTATGCAGGATGGATCAGTTAATAGCAATTCACTTTTAAATTTAATCACGGTAAAGTAAATAAGAGTACGAAATATAAAAATGAAGTCTACAATAAATTAATAAACTGCCAAATCCCAGTTCCCGATGTCCTGAGCATAGTCGAAGGATGGAGAGGGGTTGGGGTGAGGCTTAATAACCGATACAAGATGTCTTTAGATTCAAAAATACCGCATGGCGAAATGGATAAAAAGTGGACCGATTATAAGGGCCATGTAAAACTCGTTAACCCTGCCAATAAGCGTAAGCTGGAAATAATTGTTGTAGGTACCGGCCTGGCCGGAGCCTCTGCAGCAGCATCTTTGGGCGAAATGGGTTATAAAGTAAAAGCATTTTGTTTCCAGGATAGTCCACGCCGGGCACATAGCATTGCGGCACAGGGTGGTATTAATGCCGCCAAGAATTACCAGAATGATGGCGACTCTGTTTTCCGTTTGTTTTACGATACGGTTAAAGGAGGCGATTACAGGGCAAGAGAAGCTAATGTACACCGGCTGGCCGAAGTAAGTGCTGCTATCATTGATCAGTGCGTTGCACAGGGTGTGCCCTTTGCCAGAGAATATGGAGGCTTGTTAAGCAACCGGAGTTTTGGCGGCACACAGGTACAGCGTACATTTTATGCAGCAGGGCAAACCGGTCAGCAATTATTATTAGGTGCTTACAGTGCATTGGAAAGGCAGGTGGCCCTGGGCAATGTAACCATGTATAACCGGCACGAAATGCTGGACATTGTAAAAATTGACGGCAAGGCAAGAGGAATTATTGCAAGAGACCTGGTGAGCGGAAATTTAGAAAGGCATTTTGGCCATGCTGTGCTGTTATGCACGGGCGGCTATGGCAATGTATTTTATTTAAGTACTAATGCCATGGGCAGTAATGTTACTGCTATATGGAAAGCACACAAGCAGGGTGCTTATTTTGGTAACCCATGCTTCACACAAATTCATCCTACCTGTATACCCGTAAGCGGCGAGTATCAAAGTAAATTAACCCTGATGAGCGAAAGCTTACGCAATGACGGAAGGATATGGGTACCTAAACAAAAGGATGATAACCGTAAGGCAGTTGACATACCGGAAGAAGAAAGGGATTATTACCTGGAACGCAGGTACCCGGCTTTTGGAAACCTGGTACCACGTGATGTGGCTTCAAGGGCTGCAAAAGAAAGATGTGATGAAGGTTATGGTGTAGGTACAACCAAACTGGCCGTTTATCTTGATTTTAAAGATGCCATTGTACGTTATGGTAAAATTGAAGCCGGTAAAACAGGAAATGAAAATGCCGAACATCATACGATCGTGCAATTAGGTAAAGCGGTTGTTGAAGAAAAATACGGTAACCTGTTTGAGATGTATGACAAGATCACCGGCGAAAATCCTTATGAAATGCCGATGCGTATCTATCCTGCGGTGCATTACACCATGGGCGGACTATGGGTTGATTATGAATTGCAAACTACTGTTCAGGGTTTATATTCTTTAGGCGAAGCAAACTTCAGCGACCATGGCGCAAACAGGCTTGGTGCAAGTGCTTTAATGCAGGGGCTTGCAGATGGCTATTTTGTTATCCCGTATACATTGGGGAATTACCTGGCAGATGATATTGCAACAAAATCAATTCCAACAGATCATCCGGCATTTGAAGAAGCAGAAAAAACGGTTAACGACAGGATCAATACACTAATGCGTATTAAAGGAAAACAAACCGTTGAAAGTTTTCACAAGCGCCTGGGAAAGATCATGTGGGATAAATGTGGTATGGCACGTAATGCCCAGGGATTGAAGGAAGCCATTACCGAGATACAGGCATTGAAAAAAGAATTCTGGTCTGATGTGAAAATACCTGGTGATGTCAATGAAATGAATCCCGAACTGGATAAAGCCGGCAGGGTAGCTGATTTTATAGAACTGGGCGAATTGATGTGTAAAGATGCACTGGACAGGAATGAAAGCTGCGGCGGACATTTCAGGGAAGAATCCCAGACAGAAGATGGCGAAGCAAAACGTGATGATGATAATTTCAGTTATGTGTCAGCATGGGAATACAGGGGAGAAAGTGATTGGGAACTGAACCAGGAACCTTTAAATTTTGAGATTGTTAAACCAACGCAAAGAAGTTATAAATAATGAGTGAAACACTTATCATAAAGAATTTTGGGCCAATTAAGGATGTTAAACTTGAATTAAAGAAATTTAACATCCTTATCGGCGAGAATGCAACCGGTAAGAGTACAATACTTAAATTGTTTGCAATATGTAGGTACTTTTCATATATCATGGAAAGTACTCTTCTAGAAAGTTATTTCGAACAGGGATTGGATGCTTGGGGTTTATCAGAATTTATTAAGGAAGGTAGTTTTATAAGCTATGAATGTGAACATTATAGTTTTACGGCGACGAGAAAAATAGAAAAAGATAATTTAGATAACCCAAGTGAAAGTTTATTAGAATTTCATTATTTTTCAACAGAACTAATAGCGCTGTCTCCAAGATTTAAAAATTTGCTAAATGAACTCAAACAATTCAAATTCAATCAAGGAGTTAAAAAAGAGATTTTTAATCAACAGTGGAATATTCCGACTAGTTTTTTTCAGAATGATGTGGCTTCTGTGCTTGTAAATCCACTTTATATTCCAACGGAAAGAGGATTACAATCGGTTTTTTCATTAGGTAAAAGCAGTATTCAAAATATATCAGATTCTTTGTTTAATCAATTTGCAAAATTGGATTTAATATCCAGAAATTTTAAAAATGAAACCATTATAGAGCCTTTTGATATAGCTTATAAAAATATTGATGGACGTGGCTATATAAGAAAACGGGAAGACAAAGAATTTTATAGTCTATTTAACGGTGCTAGTGGTTATCAATCAACAATACCAGTCGTTTTGGTTTTAAAATATTATAGCTTAATAAAAAACAAAATCAAAGCCTTTTTAATTGAAGAACCTGAACTTAATTTATTTCCAAAAGCACAACAAGAATTAATTACCTATCTGGTCGATAATATGAATACGATTGGGAGTATGTTCTTATTAACTACTCATAGTCCATATATCCTGACTGCTATTAACAATCTCATTTATGCTTATGAAATAGGAAAGCGAAACCCAATTGAAGTTAAAAAAAGAATCTCTGATAAATACTGGCTTAATTCAGAAGATATTTCAGTTTACAGATTATTAGCTAATGGTGAATATGAAAATATTATGGATGAAGAGTTAAAACAAATTAAAGTTGAAAAAATTGATGAAATATCTGAGATATTGAGCAAACAATGGCATGAATTAGCTGATTTAAATTTTAATAAATAAACATGCTGTTCTTAGAAAAACATACTAATTGTATTGATGATGAACAGCTAAACAAAACAACACAGAGCAATGTTGTTTTAAATGAAAAAGGCAGAAGATATTGTTTGAAAAATACTACAAGGACCTGGCAGGTGACAAAAGTGAAGATTGAAAAATGTGTTATTAATATTGCTGGAGAAAAAGCATGTGAAGCGATTTTAATAGCTGAAAAAGAAAATATCAATACTAGGGGGTATTATGTAGAGTTAAAAGGGATTTCTGTGGGAGATGCATTTAAGCAAATCGAGAATAGTTTAAATAGAACAGCTGTGGATTTGCCGAATGTAATTTTATTTGGAAGGGTAATACCTTCGGCTTATAAAAAACCAGATTTTTTAAAATCACAACAACAAAGACTTGTTCTGAGATTTAAAGGTTTAGGCGGAGATTTTATAGTGAGAGAGAATTATGAGGATGAAATTTAAAGTTAATTAAAATAAGTTATAAACATTAATTCTAAGTTCCCCTTTAGGGGACAGGGGTATGAAAATATCAGGATTCACTTTTGTAAAAAATGCGGTTAAATATGGTTACCCGGTGGTAGAATCCATCAAGTCGGTTTTACCCATTGTTGATGAAATGATCGTTTGCCTGGGTGATTCGGAAGATGAAACAAATGAACTGATCGGGGCAATTGATTCAGAGAAGATAAAAATTATTCATTCCGTTTGGGATAACAGTTTGCGTACAGGTGGAAAAGTGTTGGCTGTGGAAACCAACAAAGCACTGGATGCCACAGCATCCGACAGCGACTGGCTCTTTTACATACAGGCTGATGAAGTATTGCATGTACAGTATCATTCGGTGATATTGGATGCCATGCAAAAATATAAGGATGATCTAAGGGTAGAAGGATTATTATTCAACTATCATCATTTTTATGGCAGTTATAAATTTATTGGCGATGGCAGAAGATGGTATTCGAAAGAGATACGTGTTATCAGGAACAATAAAGAGATCCGCAGCTGGCTCGATGCACAGGGGTTCAGGTTACATGAACGGAAGTTACAGGTAAAACTGGTCAACGCTTATATTTATCATTATGGCTGGGTAAGAAACCCTGTTGCGATGCAAAAAAAGATTGCCGACATCAGTAATTTATGGAATGAAGGCGCAGAACATGAGCAGCGGATGGAGGAGTTGAAAAAGAAAACGGCTGAATTTGATTATTCAAATATTGATTCAGTAACCGTTTTTACTGGTACACACCCGGCAGTGATGCAAGACCTGGTAAGCAAAGAGGATTGGAATTTTGATATGAATGTGCAGCAGAAAAATTTTAAGAATACAAAACACAGGCTCTTATATTTTTTATGGCGGAATTTTGGATGGCGGCCTTTTGAATACAGCAACTATAAACGTATTTAAGTATTATGGAACACTACAACATGAACCTCACACTGAAAGTGTGGAAACAAAAGAACAGTAAATCGAAAGGCAGTTTTGAAACTTACCAGGTAAAGGATATTTCTTCGGAGATGTCATTTCTTGAAATGTTTGACGTGTTGAATGAACAACTGATCACAGAAGGTAAAGATCCAATTGCATTTGACCACGATTGCCGTGAAGGTATTTGTGGTAGTTGCAGCATGTATATTGATGGCAGGGCACACGGTCCCTGGACAAAAAATACAGTATGCCAGCTACACATGCGTGCCTTTAAGGATGGGGACACGATCGTGGTAGAACCCTGGCGCTCTGCAGCTTTCCCTGTTATAAAAGACCTGATGGTTAACCGTGATTCATTCGACAGGATCATGCAGGCCGGCGGATATATTTCTGTCAACACCGGTAATGCAGTTGATGCCAATGCATTGCCCATTGATAAAAAAGATGCTGATAATGCTTTTAATGCAGCATCCTGCATTGGCTGCGGAGCCTGCGTTGCTGCCTGTAAGAACAGCAGTGCTATGTTATTCGTGAGTGCTAAAGTTTCTCAACTGGCTTTATTGCCACAGGGGCAGCCCGAAAGAGAATCAAGGGTATTGAATATGGTGGCACAAATGGATAAGGAAGGCTTTGGCAATTGCACCAATACCTATGCCTGCGAAGCCGAGTGTCCCAAAGGAATTTCTGTTGCCAACATTGCCCGGATGAACAGGGAATATTTAAAATCAGGGTTAAGCACGGAACAATAACCAACGTTAATCCGTTAATCCGTTGATACGTTAATCCGGTAAGCGGTTAAAACTTGAAAAGTCTAACTTCCTAACTCTGCTTTACGGATTAACCAATAAACAAATTAACGTATTCTAATGCTGCACTACAATCTTCTCATTTACAAATCCATCGTTTAATTTAAACTGCATCATATAAACTCCGTTCTGTAAATGCGGCAGTGGAATATTTACTGAGCCTGATACATTGTTCATCTTCTTCGTAAAGATCTTACTACCCTGCATGCTGTAAAGCGTTACCTCTTCTATCGGCTTATCAGTATTAACGGTACACTGGTCACTTGTAAGGGGCATGGGAGTTATCTTTAAAATGGGCCCTTTATTTTTATCTAATACCACTATGCCTGAATAGGTGATACGAACGTCTTTGTCTGTTATTTTTAGCCTGTAAAATATTTTTGAGTATGCTGTAATTGCATGTTGAATGCTGTAATTATTTTCGCCAGGATTGTTTGTCCCGCTTATTATTCCTGCACCCTGAAAACTACTTCCGTCAAAACTATATTCAATTTCATACCTGCTTATATTTTGTTCATTCGTTGTTCTCCATTTTATTTCATTAAATCCCGTAAAAGCTTTTGCAGAGAACTGCAGGAGGGTAACTGGCAATACGGTAGTAGTCCAGACTTTATACAGGTAACCATTGAGCGCAACAGCATAGGTATCGCCATTCTCTGCCTCACCAAATCCTGTAATAGAACCAGCCAGGCCACTTTGTTGGGTTACATTCCAGGTAATTCCATTTTGTTTTATCAGCCACACATTGCCCGACACATAATCTGCGCAGATATAATAACCATAAAGAGCGGGGTACTGGGCGGCCCGGTAAACATGGCCACCTGTTATCGAAAATCCTCCCGTAGCAAAATTGTGTGGGTAAGAAAAGATCGGTGAAATATAATTGGGCGCTGCCAGGCAGCCGGTTGTATTATAAGGTGCAGAGCCCTCATAGCATCGCCAGCCATAATTAATACCCCCGGATGTTGCAAAACTACGCTGGTCAACCTCTTCCCATGCACCTTGTCCAACATCGGCTATCCACATATCATTATTTAACCTGTCGAAGCTCCAGCGCCAGGGATTACGCAGGCCCAGGGTAAAGACCTCATCCCTTACCGCATCATCAGCTAAATAAGGATTATCAGGAGGGATCGAATAATAAGGGAAAGTAGAAAAATTATCAACATTGATGCGTATCATTTTTCCTAAAAGCGAATTACCGTTCTGTGCATTATTACCTGGGTCGCCACCACTGCCGCCATCACCGGTACCAAAGTATAAATTACCATCGGGGCCAAAATTTAATTTGCCTCCATTATGATTTGAAAATGTAGGATGTGCTATCGTCATGATAACCGTTCCGGTTGATTCATCGGCTGCATTTGGATTGCCGGCCTGTGTTTGAAAACGGGTGATCCTGATATTACCGGCAGTATTTGTATAATAAACAAAAAAATACCGGTTACTGCTGTAAAGCGGGTGAAAGGCCAGGCTCAGCAAACCTCTTTCGCCACCGCCTGCAATGCTGTCCGGGATATCTAAAAAATTACCGGGAAGCATTACGCCGCCTGAGTATATTCTGATTGTCCCGGTTTTTTGAACTATAAAAAGACGGTTGGTTCCATCATCGGCATTTACAATGTCTACAGGTTCACTTAAGCCCGTAACTAATGTATCAAAAAATAAGACCGGGGTTTGTGCTGCTGCACTGAGGTTTAGTAAAAATAGCAATGCTGCCGAAGTAAGCAGCTTAATCAATATATTTTTTTGAGTGGTAAAAATGAAACTCATAATACAGGATTTATGTGATAAAGGATTCTAACCATAATTCGCACAAATACAATGCCAGTAGATGAGGCAGCAGAAAGTTGGTTACCCAAATCTATAGTTCTTCCAGAGGTAAAGATTTTATTTACAGTGTGTTACTAGTTTTAGCTGTACTGCACAATAAATCCTAATTTTAGGCAATACTAATCCTAAAACTGTTGAAGTCAAAGCGGCTATACTTACTTATTTTTTTGGGTTTCCTTGTGCCTACACTCTATGCACAGATAGATCCGCCGTCACTTTCCAATCTTCATACAATAAAAGTAAGTACCAGGGAGCAAACAATCAAACTGGATTCTTTAAGCCTGGTTCCGGGTTCTGTGATCATTGAAGGTGTTTCACCATCTTATTATAAGGTGGATGAGGTAAACGCAACCATTACCTGGCTGGGGAAACCCATTATGGAAAATGTAACAGTTACGTACCGTGTGTTCCCCTATAAATTAAATGCGGTGGTGAGCCATTTGAATTACGACAGCATCCGTTATAATTTTTTGAGTAACACGCCTTTTACAATTAAAGTTGGATCAAAGCAAACAAATCCTTTGATGGATTTTGGTAATATAAAATCCGAAGGAAGCTTTGGCCGCGGTATCTCATTCGGTAATAACCAGGATGCAGTGGTTAGTTCAAGTCTTAACCTGCAGTTGAATGGTTTTATTGGCGACAGCCTGGAACTGACAGCTGCTATAACCGATAACAATATTCCTATTCAACCCGAAGGTAATACACAGGACCTGCGCGACTTTGACCGCATCTTCCTGCAAATAAAGAAAAAAGGCTGGCAGGCCAATTTTGGAGATATTGATATTCGCCAGAGCAAAAACTATTTCCTCAATTTTTATAAAAGACTGCAGGGGGTTTCATTCATCACCGATAATAAGATAACAAAAAATATTTCCAATTCATTATTGCTGAGTGGCGCCATTGCCAAAGGGAAATTTACCCGCAACCAGATCATACCCTTTGAAGGCAACCAGGGCCCGTACCGTTTAACCAGCCCTAATCTTGAGATCTTCTTTGTTGTGCTGGCCGGTACAGAAAGGGTGTATATGGATGGCGAGTTATTGCAACGGGGCGAGGACCAGGATTATGTGATCAATTACAATTCGGCTGAATTAACGTTTACCCAAAAAAGACTGGTTACAAAAGATAAAAGGATACAGGTGGAATTTGAATATGCCGACCGTAATTTTTTGAATTCACAGATCTATGTTAGTGATGAAGTGAATTTCAAGGATAAATTTTTTCTGAACCTCGGCTATTACAATAATACCGATGCAAAAAATTCTTCCATCAACCAGGTACTGGATGCCAAACAAAAACAATTCTTAGCTGATATCGGCGATGGTATTGATACGGCTTATTATGTAAATGCAGTAAGAGATACATTGAGTGCTGGTAAGATCCTGTATAAGAAGATCGATACCCTGTACAACGGGACAATACACGATTCGATCTTTGTTTTTTCAACCAACCCGAATGATATTCTATATAGTTTAAGCTTTACTTACCTGGGACCGGGCAGGGGCAATTATACGCCCTTACAAAGCGCAACAAATGGCAAAGTGTTTGGTTGGGTTCAGCCGGACATAAACAACAATAAACTGGGTGACTATGCCCCGGTAATTTTATTGATATCGCCAAAAAAACAACAATTGATCACTATTGGAGGAGAATATATTTTCAATCCAAAAACAAGGCTCAGGGCGGAAGTAGCCATGAGCAATTATGATGTCAATCTTTTTTCAGGTAAAGATAAAGGCAACGACAAAGCCTTAGCTACAAAACTGCAGTTCATAAAAGACGAAACCAGGGTCAACCTGTTTCGAAAGGCTTTACTGATGCAAACAAAACTGGGTTATGAATTTGTACAGGAGCGCTTCAGGCCGATAGAACGTTTAAGAAATATTGAATTTTTAAGGGACTGGAGTATTCCTTATACCGTTGCCAATGCTGATGAGCACATCAGCAATGCCGCTGTAAAACTTGCTGACAGTACCGGCAATTTTTTACAGTATGATATAACGAGTTATATCCGCAGTGATAGATACAACGGGTTGCGACAGGTTGTAAACAGTTTTAATAATCTCAGCGGCTGGAAACTCGCTAACCAGTTCAGCATAACTACCATCAACAACCCCGATCAAAATGGTACTTTCTTCAGGCCAAGAGTTGAACTAAGTAAGGACCTTACCCGTTTCAGGAAAATGCAGTTAGGGTTCAAATACTACAGCGAACATAATAAACTGCACAATAAAGCAGGCGATACTTTATCTGCATTCAGTTATGCATTTAATGTGTGGGAGGTTTCGCTCAGGTCAAATCCTGCAAAGGCAAACAAATGGGGTGTTGCTTATTTTACCAGGAATGACCTGTTGCCGGTAAGATCAAAACTGGAGAAAGCTGACCGAAGCGATAACTACAATTTTTTTACCGAGCTGTTAAAAAATGAAAAGCACCAGGTTAAACTGAATGTGACCTATCGCAAACTGCACATCTTTAATACTGCTATCAGCCGTCAAAAAGCCGATGAAAGCCTGTTGGGCAGGGTAGAGTACTATGTTAATGAATGGAAGGGGTTTTTAGTTGGCAATGTATTGTATGAATTGGGCTCGGGCCAGGAACAGAAAAGAGAATACACCTATGTAGAAGTGCCGGCAGGGCAGGGAGAATACACCTGGATCGATTATAATGGTAATGCTATTCCGGAACTGAATGAATTTGAAATTGCTGTTTTCCAGGATCAGAAAAAATACATCAGGATATTTACTCCCAGTAACCAGTATGTAAAAGCAAACTATGTTCAGTTCAATTATAGTTTTTCTTTAAATCCTAAAATGATCCTTAAAGAATCAGCAACGGGGTTTAAAAAGATATTGGCACGTTCCAGTACCAGTTCGGCTTTGCAGATCAATAAGAAAGACATCAGTACAGGCAAATGGCAGTTCAATCCATTCACCAATAAACTGGTGGATACTACTTTAATAACACTGAACTCGTATTTATCAAACACTTTGTTCTTTAATCGCAGTAATATCAAATGGGGCTTTGATGTTACGCACAGTATCAGCAACGGTAAATCCTTACTGAGTTATGGTTTTGAAAGCCGCAGGCTGCGTAACCTGGTAACTAAACTAAGGTGGAATATCAGCCGGAGTTTTGTAACCACGTTAAGTTATAAGCAGATAAAGCATGTATTAAATACCACGGGGCCAAAGTTTGATAACCGCAATTACCTGGTGCTGCAAAATATTGTTGAGCCTTCATTATCGTATGTTCACAAATCTAATTTAAGGGCAACGTTGACCTATGCTTACGGGCAAAAAAGAAACACGGTCGATTCCATGGAAAGCGCAACGAATCATGTCATCAGCGCAGATGTGCGGTATAATATCCTTTCGAGCAGTACGCTCAATGCAAAATTCTCGCTGAACCAAATTACTTATAAAGGATACCCGGGTTCGGCAAATACCACAGTTGGTTATATTTTGCTGGAAGGGTTATTACCTGGTAAAAATTATTTGTGGAATATAGAATATACAAAACGGCTTGCAGGTAATATTGAAATGAGTATCCAGTACGAAGGACGAAAGCCCGAAGCAACAAGGACCATTCATATTGGAAGGGCCAGTGTGCGTGCGATCTTCTAGGTGTCAGGCCACTACAAAAAGTGCCTGGATTATGAGGGGATTATACATACAAATATCTCTTGAGGTTGGATAATGTTTTATTGGCCAGACACCTAATTGGTTTAACTAAACAACCCGCCCTTCTTTAAACTGCGGATGCCTTCGCCAATTTTAAAACCATTATTATACACTTCAATTTTATAATCGCCCGTTTCAAAATCTGAATTTTGTTTCCAGTCAATGCTTAACGTCTGGCGTTGTCCCTGTGTATAATTTACATCAATCTTTTGCGTGTAATATTTTTGTACGCCCTCCCTGGTACTGAACATGCCGGAGCCCAAAGCTTCTACAGCAAGTGGTTTACCATTGGGGCCTGTTATGCAAACAAAAATATTTTTGGGGCCTGATTGGGCAACCCTGTTCTCATCAATGTCAAAAGAGATCCGTAGCTTGTCAACTCTTTTAGCTACAGTTGTTGTTTTTTCGCTTCCGCTTTTTTCATTGATGCCTAATATAGAAAAATTGGAAGCCTGCAGGGTTGAAGCTACATCGATCACTTCTTCCTTTTGTTTAATTACAGATGTTGCCGAATCAAAATCTTTTATCACTTTATCACGCTCCTGTATCACCAGATTCTTTTCCTGGGTAAGTACCAGTTTTTCCCCCTTTAAAGTTTCAACCTGTGTTTTATATCCCGTGATATCACCATTCAAAGATGCGATCAAACCTTTGGCCTGGGCGAGTTCTTCCGTGGTGGCGCCAATTTTTGATAATAATTGCTGGATCTTATTTCGCTTATCTGCGATCTCGCGGTCTCGTTTAGAAATTGTGCTGTCTTTGCTGTGTACCATATTGGCACTGCTGGTCTTGATCATATCATAGCGCATGGTTGCGTCTTCCAGTTCTTTTTGCAACTGATCCCTTTGTGAAGAAGTATTGGTGATCACCAGGTCTTTTTGCTGAATGGTTTCCGTGGTTTTGCTCTTATCCCAGATAATATATGCCCAGGTACCCAATAAAGCAATTACAAGGACTGCAATTAAATAATTACGCCATTTATTTTGAGGCTGCTGAACCATGGGTTCTGTATTTTTTTCAGCATTGGGATAGTTTTCGAAACTCATAGCTTTTAGGTTTTTCTATTATCAGGTTCTTCTGTCAGCGAAAAGAGGGTATAGTTTTCCAGCGGGAACGGAGTTCTAATCGGCTTTTCGGCTAAAATTATGCCAAAGATAATGATACATCAAAAAAAACGAAGCAAATACGCCGTTATTGCTGTGTTAAAAGCTTTTTTTATAAAAAGTGGGTATTCCGGAATATCACCTATATCTCTTCCATACAAACATAAAGTGTGAAATAGTATCTTTGAACCATGAGTGCAGAAAAAATCATCAGTGACTGGAAAAAAAACAGTTTTAAAAATATTTACTGGCTGGAGGGGGAAGAGGATTATTACATTGATATGGTAATGGACTATGCCGAACACCATATCCTTAATGAAGCAGAAGCAGGATTTAACCTGACCGTTTTTTATGGAAAGGATGCCGACTGGGCTGCTGTTATCAATGCCTGTACACGTTATCCCATGTTTGCAGAGCGCCAGGTGGTTTTACTGAAAGAGGCGCAACAGATGAAAGACATTGAGAAACTGGAAACCTATGTAGAGACCCCGTTGAGCTCTACCATTTTTGTAGTTGGCCATAAGGGGAAAACACTTGATAAAAGAAGCAAACTTTATAAACAGCTTAAAAAATCGGCTGAGATATTCACTTCCGATAAAGTAAAGGATTATAAACTGCAGGAATGGATCGGGGAATATGTAAGATCACAGGGCTATAAAATAAATGCAAAAGCCATCAGCCTGCTGGATGAGCATATCGGCAATGACCTGAACCGTATTGTAAATGAAATAGAAAAGCTGGCTTTAAATTTAAAAGGCAAGAAAGACATTACCGAAGATGATATTGAAAAATATATCGGCATTAGCAAAGAGTACAATGTTTTTGAGTTGCAGGCTGCTATTGCTAAAAAAGATATGGCCAAAGCCATCAGGATCATCCAGTACTTTGAAGGCAATCCCAAAGCAGGGCCCATACAAATGGTGCTGCCGGCCCTGTATGCCAGTTTCAGTAAAGTATATACTGTGTTTGGCATGAACGACAGGAGCGAAGCAGCCCTTAAACCGCATTTTTATTTTAACAGCAATGCAGTTAAGAACGCCATGGAAACCATCCATAATTATGGATATGATGGGATAGAACGGATCTTATTATTACTGCATCATTACAATTTAAAAGGGGTGGGGGTAGGCGATACTGGCACCTCTGATGCATCGCTGATGAAGGAGATGGTGGTGAAGATGATCGCGTAGGAACACGCCTTGCGGCGTGTTCGATTCAGAATTCGCCGCAAGGCGAATTCCTACAAACATGCCAGGCTATCTTTTTTATCCTGGTGCAGTTGCACCTTTAATGCTTCCAAACCATCGAATCTCACTTCTGCTCTTAAATATTTTTTTACAGTAACACGAATTATCTCACCATAGATCTCTTTGGCAAAATCAAAGATATTCACTTCAGTAACCCGTACTTTTCCATTAACAGTTGGCCTGAAACCGATACTCATCATTCCTTTATAGGTTTTGCCCTCCACATCAACATACACCGCATAAATCCCATCGCCCAAACATATTTTTTCCTCATCGGTACTTTTTAAATTGGCAGTTGGGTAACCAAGTTCGCGGCCGATCTTATCACCATGAAAAACCTCGCCTTCAAAGAAAAAATCATAGCCTAAAAAATTATTGGCTTCATCAATATTGCCGTGCAATATGGCATTGCGGATATTGGTACTGCTTACTTTGATGGTATTCAGGATATGCTCAGGTATTTCTTTCAGCCTGTAATTATAAACCGGGGCCTTTTCTTCCATCAGTTTATAATCGCCGCTGCGCTCTTTTCCAAAACGGTGGTCATAACCGATGATGATGGTATGCGGTTTAAACCTGGCAACTAAGAAGTCACGGATATATTCTTCGGCAGTCTGGTTGGCAAAAAAATCAGTGAAGGGAACGATGACCAGGTGATCAATACCCGTCTTCTCCAGCAACCCGATCCTTTCCGCCAAAGTATTAATGAGCCTCACGCCGGTAATTACCGATGAGACCACTTTACGGGGATGGGGATGAAATGTAATGATAACGGATTCTCCCTGGGCATTGGCTGCGGCTTCTTTTAAACTGTCGATGATCTGCCTGTGCCCAAGATGAACCCCATCGAAAGTACCGATGGTGATCACTGCATGCCTAAAGTCGGGCAGGTTTGTTATGTCGCGGTGTATTTGCATAATTAAGAACCTACCTGGCGGCAGACAGGATGCAAATCTACTTGATAATTTTATAATGGATATTGGATAATTGCTTTGTAATTTGCGGCAGAATTTTGACTTTTTATTTTTGACTTTTTATTTTTAATGAATGTCTTTATATTCCAAACGTGGTGTATCTGCCCAAAAAGAAGAAGTGCATGCAGCGGTAAAAAACCTTGACCAGGGCCTGTACCCTCATGCATTCTGCAAAATATATCCTGATTTTTTGGGTGGGGATCAGGATTTTGTAAACATCATGCATGCTGACGGGGCCGGTACCAAAAGTATCCTGGCTTATTTATACTGGAAAGAAACCGGTGACATTTCTGTTTGGAAGGGCATTGCACAGGATGCCATTGTGATGAACCTGGATGACCTGCTGTGTGTGGGTATTTATGATAATATTGTTTTTAACAGCACCATTGACCGTAATAAGAACCTGGTGCCGGGCGAAGTGTTGGAGCAGGTCATCAACGGCTCACAGGAATTATTTAATGAATTAAAAAGCTTTGGCGTAAATATCCATTACCTCGGTGGCGAAACAGCTGATGTAGGTGATGTAGTGCGTACCATTGCAGTCAATGGCACCATGACCAGCCGCTGGCCAAAGAACAGGATCATCAGTAATGAAAAAATAAAAGCCGGGGATGTGATCGTTGGCTTTGCGAGTTACGGACGATCAACTTACGAAACAGCTTATAACAGCGGCCTTGGCAGTAATGGCCTTACCAGTGCGAGACACGATGTGCTGAGTAAATTTTATGCAGAAAATTTTAAAGAGAGTTTTGATAATGGCCTTGCGGATGAGGTTGTGTACATCGGAAAACAAAAGTTAACTGACTCCATCACATTGACGACTGACGGCTCACTACTCACGACAACAATAGGTAAACTTATCCTGAGTCCAACCCGGACCTATGCCCCGGTGATGAAAGGTTTATTGCAGGATCATTTTGATAAGATCCACGGCCTTATCCATTGCAGTGGCGGCGGACAAACAAAATGCATGAAATACCTGCCACCGTCTGACGTCTCGTCTGACGGCTTAACGAAACCACGCTTCTTAAAAGTTATAAAAGACAATTTATTTGATCCTCCTGAGATCTTCAACATCATCAAACAGAACAGCGGCAGTAATAATAAAGAAATGTACGAAGTGTTTAACATGGGTTGCCGCCTGGAGATCTATTGTGATGTGTCAGATGCTGATACCATGATCGATGCGGCCAATGAATTTGGTATTGCAGCACAGGTTATCGGTAGGGTAGAAGAGAGTGATAAAAAAGAACTGGTAATCATATTAAAGGATGAAGAGATCAGGTATTGATCTAAAAAAAAGCTCATCTTTTAAAGATGGGCTTTTAGGAATAAGATATTTTATTGTCCAATTACAAAAGTGATCGGCTGCTTCAGGTAAGCACTTACCTTATTACCATTTTGTATTGCCGGCTGCCACCTGGGTGCACTTTTAATAAACCTTATTGCTTCTGCACATATTCCATACCCGGGGTCGGTTTCGCACTTTATATCACTTAAACTACCATCTACATTAACGATAAACTTTAACACAACTGTGTATTTGCCGGCTTTTGCACCGTTATCTACTGCTGTATTGACTTTTAGATTTGCCTGTAAATATTTTGACCATCCGGCCTGGCCACCGGTAAAATGTGGATTTATTTCTACCCGTGTAAATATTTTATTGTTTTGTTGTGCCTGAAGTTCTTTTTCCTTTAGCATTGCTGTGTTAGCTGACAATTCCAGGTCATCGGTCCGTAGTTCCTTAAGTTCTAAATTCAGCTTTACTGCAGATTGTTGTTCAACGAGCAATTTTTCTCTCAGCTTCAGCATTTCCAGTTCATTTAATTTTCTTTCCAATACAACTTTATCTTTCTCCATAGGTGCCAGTTTTACTGCATCCTTTTTTTCAAGAAGTAATTTTTGTTTCTCGTTTATCAAATGCATTTCATTTAATTTTAGCCCCACTACAACCCTTTGTTTCTCTGCCTGATCCAGGTTAGCCTGGGCTTGTTGCTTCTGTTCAATGGGATCAGGTACACCTTTTACCTCAACTGTAAAAGTTGCCGGTATTACTGTTCCATCTCTTTTTGTCAAGGTAAGTTTAACTGTTCCGGGATAGTTAACCCTTGCTATATAATTTCCATTGATACCGCTTATTGATCCTTCGGAGATCATCACTACAAGGTCTTCCGGTTTTACATTTGGCACATTAACTTTTACCGGGTTATCTATCCCTATATAAAAAATACTCCTGCTGTCGGCATCGGCATAGGTTGTTGTAAAAACCGCCCCTTCAACATAATCAACTTCACAGGCACCGTCAGCACCATCACTGCCATATTTTACGATAGCTTCTTTTCTCTTTAACCATTTTACCATTACCGATTGTGCCGAGAGATTGTTGTATTGTTCCATTGCTCCTTTACCCTTGCCCACAATTTTCCCGTTTACGATCACCAAAGCTTTTTCGGGATCAATGGGTGCATTATCAGGCAGGGTATCTTTAATTTGGGGGGATAGTGTTTCTTTAGACAATGTTTTTGTAAGGGTTACCGGAATTGCTGCATTGGTATGTTTTGTTTTAAATGTAAAAGCTGCAAATACCAATACTGCCAGTGGTAAAACCATCAGCCTGGCGATATAACTCATTTTGGAATTATTGCCTGCCTGTACGGCAGGTAAATTTTTAGTTAGCATAAGTAGCCTCCGTTTTATAGGTGAATAGAAAAAATTGTTAGCCAGTTCAAACCGGTGCCTGGGATAAGCTGCTTGCAGTATCATGGCAGCAAAAGCTGCGGTATCACTGTTCTCCACAGCTTTTTTGTCTGCAATGAATTCATGTATCATGTTCAGTTCTTTGCGGTATAACCAAAAGAAAGGATTGCACCAGCAAAAGATAAGTGTGAAATTTATAAAGAGTTTATCATAAGTATGTTTCTCTTCAATATGGGCAACTTCGTGTTTAAAGATCTGCCGGCCGGTTGTGCTGTTTATATCAATATTGCTGTTCCAGAAAATATATTTAAAAAATGAAAAAGGGGTGCTGTCATCTTCTGTGTTTACAAAAGACACTTCTTCGATCTGCTGTACCGTATATTTTTTCAAAAGCATATGGATCAGGTATAACGTACGAAGCATTACAACAAAGAAAAGGAGGGTGACCAACCAATAAACCAATGGATATACCTGTTCAAAACTCCAGTTACTTTTATGTGAAGTGATCACCATATTACTCATGTACTCATCACCAACAGATACAGCTTGTAATACGCGTATGGCCTGGTTTTGTGCTAAGGCCGGTTGCCAGAAATTTATTTTAAGCAGGGGTAATAATAAAGACAGCGATATGGCTGCCAGCAAATAGAACCTGTTATAGTGGTGAAAGATCTTGTTGCGGAGGAACAACCAGTAATAACCAAATAAAATGCCGGAGCAGATGATTACTTTCAGCAAGTACCAGAAATAAGGCAGCATAAAAATAAATTTAGTAATTCAAAAATGGTTTTGAGTTATGTGTTTAGAGTTTTGGATTGAGGGCTCTCATCATTCAGTGCTATTACTTTTTCAAAAGACTTATAAGTTCAGCATTCTAAAAACACAAAACCCATAACCCTAAACCCAAAACAGTTATTATTTTTTCTTCAATTGCTTTAAAAGCATCTCCAGGTCTTCTACACTTAAATTGTTCTCTTTTACCATAAAGGATACTGCATTACTGAAGGAGCCTTCAAAATATCCTTTGACAAAACTTTTCATGGTGGTTTTGCTGTAAGCATCTTTACTTACCAAAGGATAATATTGGTGTGTTCTGCCAAACACGGTAATTCCAACAAATTCTTTGTCAACGAGGATCTTTATAATGGTAGCTACGGTATTGTTGTGGGGTTTAGGTGCAGGTAATTCATCAATGATCTCCCGCAGGAAAGCTTTATCCAGCTTCCATATTACCTGCATGATCTGCTCTTCGGCCCTGGTTAAAATTTTCATTGTAATGGTTGTTTAATGCTTGATAAAGTAAATGTAAAACTAAATATTTAGTTGTGCAACTATTTTTTTAGTTGTTCACATTTTTTAACAATTGGTGAAGAAATTAATTTTAAATACTGAAGTGGTAAAAGCTAAATTTGCAGGAATGCAGATTTCGTTTTTTCGATTCTATAAAAGTTCCCAATTGGTATGCTGTATAAGTGAGCCCCGCCCCGGCGGGGACGATGCTGAACAAAATTACCAATGCCTGTAACAAAAAATAATAAACACAAAACCCAAAACCGCGTATGTCTCAATCAATAGTAGAATTAAAGCACGTAAATATTTACCAGGGCGACAGTCTTATTTTAAGTGACGTGAACATTTCGGTAGAGAAGGGCGAGTTTGTGTATTTGGTGGGTAAGACCGGTACCGGCAAAAGCAGTTTATTAAAAACCATGTATGGCGACCTGGAGTTGAGAGAGGGAGAGGGCTGGGTTGTAGGGCACGACTTAAAAACTTTAACCTGGAAGACGGTTCCTTTTTTGCGCCGTAACCTGGGTGTGGTTTTCCAGGATTTTCAATTGCTTACAGACAGGAATGTGAATGAGAATATGAAATTTGTTTTGAAAGCGACGGGCTGGAAGGATGAAAAACTGATGGATGAAAAGATCGCTGATGTACTTGACAAAGTGGGATTGAAAACCAAAGGGTTTAAAATGCCTTTTGAATTGAGCGGCGGCGAGCAACAGCGTATGGATGTAGCGAGGGCCTTATTAAATTCTCCTAAATTGATATTGGCCGATGAGCCAACCGGTAATCTTGACCCCGAGACAAGTGATGAGATCATGCAATTGCTGTTTCATATCTGCAGGGATTTCAACACTACCATCATCATGGCCACACATGATTATATGGTGATCAAAAAATTTCCGGCACGAACCATTAAAACCGAAATGGGGAAGGTTTGGGATAATGCTACCATAGAAATGTCATAAGCTCCCTGGCATTGGCTTCATTATTATAGGTTGTTTGCAGTAAGCCCTGTCTTTGCTGTATTTCCTGTTCGGTAAAAGCCTGCCCGTATAATTCCTCTATTTTTTGTTGAAAGGATCCTGCGTCATCTGCCATATGGCAACAGGTCTCAAGCCCGGATCCCTCTACTGCGGCTTTATTTACCAGGCAATGCCTGCCGTTAAAGATCGCATTAATTAATTTTAATTTAATACCGGTATTGTTCATCGAAGGTAATACATGTACATGGGCTTTGGAGATCATATCCTGCATTTCTCTATCGGAAGGGTTTGCAACTAAACAGGTATGCTGGTGGTTATGTGCAAGGCGCTGCAATTTCTCAGAAGGATCCTTACCTGCAATCACAAAAGGGATAGCCAGCTTGCTGAAAACATGTTGCAATAACCAAATGGCAGCTTTTTCATTTTCATTAATAGCGAGGTTACCATGGTAAAGGCAATAAAAACCTTTGCCTTCTTTACCCACTGCTAAAGTGTAGGATAAAAAGACAGGGAGGTAATGTACATGGGTTGCAGCAAAAACCTGTTGATACATTGCTACATCCTGTTTACTTACGGCTAAAAATGTTGCTTTATTGGCAATGGCTTTTTCGTATTTCTTTAAAAGGCTGCTTTCATGTAAAAAATATATTTTTTTAAATAAACCTGGTTCATGCTTTGCCAATTGCCTGTAATATTCAAACTCGGCATTGTGCAAACGCACGATCACTTTCCTGTTGTTTAATTGTTGTTTGAATAAATGATAAGTGCAATGGATCCCTTCCAGTAAGACCGGGTGGTCATCTTTTTGCAGGTTTGCCAGCAATTCATCATTTGCCCTGCTGTTAACGATATAAGGAAGTTTAAAAGAGAACCGGCTGATATTATTCTTACGTTGGTAGTAATGTACACTACTGCAGTATTTTTCCAGTTCATGCTGTGGTGTGCGCCCCTGCGTAAAGCAATGCAGGTGAATGTTCACGCCTTGTGCATGCAGTGCTTTTAGTTTATAGAACAGGTCGATCACCCCGCCATAATCAGCTGGCCATGGAACATCATGGGTTACAATATGCAGGTCTTTATCGGTCAAGATCAAATCATTTTTTTATAAAGATCAAGCAGCTTTTTTTCTTCCTGCTGCCAGTTTAATACCTGTCTTGCTTTTAAACAATTCTGTTTTAGTTCTGTGTAAAGCATTTCGTCTTTCAATAATTTATTGACCCCATCTGCAATGGAACTTATTTGCAGGTCATTGATCAGAACAGCAACTTCATGTTCATCATTGATCTTTTTATACTCCGGAAAATTCATGCTCACCTGCGGCAAACCATGCTGTATATAATCAAAGAATTTATTGGCTAAAGAATAATATTGGTTAAGTCCAATATGCTCCACTAAATTTATCCCGATATATGCTGATTGTGTTATTGCATCCAGTTGCCCCGGTAATACTTTTTCTTTTACAAACACTTTATCCTGGAGATTGTTTAATACCACCAGCTCTTTTGTTTGCATCAAAAAATTACCATCGCCATAAATATGGAGTGTTGCATCAATGTCTTTCATAGCAGGGATAAGAAATTCGAGTCCACGGGCCTCATTAACCGCCCCCTGGTAAATGATGACCTTGTCCTGTAGTAAAGGGGTTAACAGTGGCCCAGGTACGGGCACATTACGAATTACCTCATAATCTACCCCGTATAATTTTTTGAATTCGGCTGCAATGCTATAGCTGACCGTGTAGCCGTTTTTGAATTTTGGGACAAAGGTTCTTTCTATCCATTTCCAAACCCGGTGAACCCCAGGCCGGGTCATGATCTCCTTTTGCTGGGAGAAATATTCATGGGCATCGTAGATCAGTTGTTTGTTTTTAAGTTTGCCTGCCAGCCAAACCGGGAGCATGGTATCCAGGTCGATACAGCAGATCATATCAGTTCTTACAAATAACAGGTAAAAGAACAACCTGGTATTGTACTCAGCATAAAACGCAAATCCCTTTGTAAAAAAGGTAAACAATCGCTTTTGCATGTATTTTCTTGTTGTAAGCGGGGTACAGCGCCTGTCTTTTCTGCCAATTAAGGTTACCCTGTACCCGGCATCTGCCAGCGATGAACAGATACGGATCATTCGCTGGTCATAATTAAGATCGTTGGTGACAGTAAAAACAATTCTTTTCAAAACTGGTTGTTTAGGTATCAATTTAAAGTACAGCGATCAACAAATAGAAGTTTTCCCTCCCATATATGGCAATATTCAAAAAAAATCCTTAATCTGCCGCTTAAAAATCAATATTTCTATGTACTTTTGCAACCAATTTAAAAAAGAAACATAACAAAGACGCTATTAAAAAAACAAAGATGCCGT
>JBDSGK010000094.1:0-9110 GCA_039919015.1 Ferruginibacter sp. | reverse complement strand
CCCCTGCCCTGCACTTCCTGGTAGCAAAAGATTGTGTAGAATATAGAAAGCATTTATTAACGGCTTCTTATTTGGATGATAAAATGAAAAGCCTGAAAGAAGAGATCAGCAACCGGAAATTATTGTTTATCTCTGAGATGGGACTGGATCCCGGGATCGATCATATGAGTGCGATGAAGATCATTGATGAAATAAAAGCCAAAGGCGGAAAGATAACTTCTTTTAAAAGCCATTGTGGCGGCCTGGTGGCACCGGAAAGTGATGACAACCCATGGCATTATAAAATAAGCTGGAACCCCCGTAATATTGTTATGGCAGGCCAATCCGGTGCGGTGTATAAAGAGAATAACGAAATAAGAGAGATCGCTTATTATGACCTGTTTGATTGCTCAAATGAAATTGTTTTTGATGGATTGAAAGGACTTGCATTTTATCCCAACCGTGATTCGCTGGGTTATATACCTACTTATAAACTGCCCGATACAGCAACTTTTTTAAGAACAACTTTGCGCCATGTTGATTTCTTTAAAGGATGGAATACCATTGTTCATGCGGGATTGACCAATGATACAACCCACATCAATGTAGCAGGTTTGAGTTTTGTGAAATGGTCGGCAGCCATATCTCCTTTATTAAATGCTGATAATTTAAGGATGCTGGAATGGCTCGGCATATTTGATGAAGCATTGGTTCCGGCCACTGCAAAAACATCGGCAGATATTTTACAGTTTTTGTTAGAAACAAAATTGAAGATGGAGCCTGCAGATAAGGACATGATCGTAATGCTGCATGAATTTGAATACGAGTTGGATGGAAAGCACGAAAGTTTAAAAAGTTGCCTGGTTGTAAAAGGTGAGAACAGTCTGCAGACAGCTATGGCTAAAACGGTGGGGCTGCCATTGGGCATTGCAGCCAAATTAATTTTAAACGAAACAATTAAATTGAAAGGATTGCATATACCGACTTCAAAAGAGATATATGAACCTGTTTTAGAGGAACTTGAGAACGCTGGAATAAAGTTTACAGAAACCATGATGTAAAATATTTTATTTATACGTATAACATTATTATTTTTGTCGTATAAATAAGTGCTATGGATGCAAAAATCACTTTAAGCTTTGATGAAGCGGTTATAAAAAAAGCTAAAAACTACGCTGAAAATAATAATATAAGCCTCTCCCGGCTTACAGAGTTCTTATTGAGTAAAGTAACCAGTAACAGTTATAAATCTCTTGAAGATCTACCCATTTCGGATTGGGTACAAATAGTTGCAGAAGGCGAAGTAGCCTATAAAACCAAAGCAAAAAAAAATAAGGATTTAAAGGCTGGGTATTTTAAAAGTAAAAAATGAGGATATTTTTAGATGCCAACATCCTGGTTTCAGTATTGAATAAAGAATATCCTTTGTTTACTTATGCTGCCCGTATTGTAAGCCTGGCCGATAATAAAAAATTTACCGTGTACACCTCCCCTGTTTGTTTAGCCATTGCTTTTTATTTTGCCGAAAAGAAGAGCGGCACTCAAATAGCCAAACAGAAGATAAAGCTGCTTTCGGAAAAGATAAGTATTACTGGTGTGGGTAAAAATGAGGTTTTAAAAGCGCTTGAAAACAGGAAGGTAAATGATTTCGAAGATGGTATTGAATATTACGCTGCCATGAATAATAAGTGTGAGGTAATTATAACAGAAGATACCGGCGATTATTATTTTTCGGAAATAAAAGTATGTAAAGCTCAAACTTTTTTAATCGAGTATTTATTCTGATTACCTACTTGATTTACTTATAAATTATTGATCTTCTAAAATCCGCCTCAACTCCTTCACACCTTCTGTAGCAGGCATTTCAATAACATGCAGGTTATTTTGCTTTTCCATTGCAGGTATTTTTCTGTCAATTATAAACTTAGGCAAATAAGGCGGTGCATAATACAACAAAGATGCTGCCGGGTAAACCTGGAGTGATGTACCAACTACTACAAAATAATCACAATCATTTAGTAAGGCTGCAGCCTGTTCTATCATGGGTACAGCTTCTCCAAACCAAACAATGTGCGGACGCAATTGTGATCCATCAATGGCCATATCGCCCAAATTAATATCATCGCGAATTTCAAAAATGCGCTGCTCATCAGTCACACTGCGCATTTTAAAGATCTCTCCGTGCAGGTGCAATACATTTGTAGAGCCGGCCCTTTCGTGCAGGTCATCAATATTTTGAGTTACGATGGTTACATTAAAATCTTTTTCAAGACCGGCCAGCCCGGTATGGGCAGCATTGGGAACTGCAGCGGCAACATCTTTGCGGCGTGCATTATAAAAATCCAAAACCAATTGAGGGTTATTGTTCCATCCTTCGGGTGAAGCAACTTCATACACATCGTAGCCGTTCCATAAGCCATCACTGTCACGAAAGGTTTTTAGCCCGCTTTCTGCACTGATACCTGCACCCGACAAAACAACAATGTGTTTTTTATTTTTCATGTACGTTCTTCTTCCCTGCTGATAATTTTTCAATGGTTGTTACGAGGCGCTTTTGCCTGGTCTCATCTCTTTTGGCACTAACGATCCATTCAACATATTCACGCCGGTGCGTAAAAGCAAGAGATTCAAAAAATCCGGCCACTTTTTTATTCTTGTTGAAGAACAGTTGCAGTTCAGCAGGAACATCTACCGTGCGGTTCTTGTAATCTACGCCGGGTGCCGGGTTTGTACTGCAGAAATTCTCTGTTCTTTTCGCATCCTCCCCTGTTTTTTTAAAACGCCCTGCACTCCACACATTGTCCAGGGCGACCATGCGAACAGTTTCAAAACCATAATCAGAGACAAAATCCCAGTTCTTATCACGAGAAAGGTCGCTGGCAATTTTAGAGGTTAGTTTTGGATAGGCTATCCAGAATTTGGCATCCTCATGCAATGCAGGAACAACGTCTTTTAAAATATCAACCAGCTGTTTTTGATTGACGGCAAAAACCAATGCAAAATCTATTTTTCGACTTTTTAATAAAGGTGTTACGCTTTTTGAAAAAGTAAGCTTTACAAATTGTTTTTCTATGGATGAAGGCAAGCCCTGTATCAGGAGGTTCTTCTCATCCTTTAATTGCAGCTTTTCCAGTAATGATTGAGCAGGCATAATCAGTTGTTGCAGTTAATAGTTAAAAGGATCATGACATGTTCTTGAACATCGGCTCCATGAAGGAGTTTTTAAGTTTAAGCAACTACACTAGTTTTGGCAAATTTTGTTACAGCTCTCATACTGTTCCAAGTACTAAATTTAAACATTATGTTTGGCAGATAAAAATTTTACCATAAAAAAAACTCCATGAAACATGGAGTTTGTATAAACATATTTTGAAATATTATTTGCCAACAGGCTTATAATAACTTAACGCTTCCGGCATATACTCTTCTAGTTTTGCAATGCGGTTTTCATCTGTGGGGTGTGTAGACAAGAACTCCGGTGGTTTTTGTCCATTAGCTGCTGCAGCCATCCTTTGCCAGAAAGGAACTGCTTCCCGTGGATTATATCCGGCCATTGCGGCAAAGATCAACCCATAATGATCAGCTTCATATTCCTGGTTACGTGAATTGGGCAACAGAACAGCGATTTGTGCTGTTGGTGCAAATACGCTGGTAAATATTGAATTGTATCTTGGATTATTGGCAGTGGCAATATTACCTACTATTTCCAGCCCCTGTGCAAGCGTTGCCTGGCTCATGCGTTCATTTCCATGATGGGCAATAGCATGTGTAATTTCATGGCCCATAACTACAGCCAATGCGGCCTCGTTCTGTGTAACATTTAAAAGACCGCTATATACAACCACTTTACCGCCGGGCATACACCAGGCATTTACGTCTTTTGAATCTACCAGGTTAAATTCCCATTTGTACCCGTTTAGTTCACTTGCGAGGCCCTTTTGTGTATAATACTCAGTGATCGCCCTTGCAATACGGCCCCCTACTCTTTTCACCATTTCTGCATCCCTGCTGGTTGTACTGGCTACCACTTTATTTTGTGAAAGAAAAGATTGGTATTCAGTAAGTGCCTGTTGCTGCAATGTTGATTCAGGAAATAAAGTCAATTGCTTACGGCCTGTAACCTGGTTAGTAGTACAGGCTACAAAAAAAGAAGCCGATGCAATTAGTAAAAAAATCTTTTTCATATAATTTTTGTTTTTATAAGTATTACTAATCAATTGGCGTACCAATTTTTTTTAAAAGCTGGAAATATATTAATTATGCAATAAGTATAAGGAAAAAATAAAGTAAGGAAATTTGAGGATAGTAATTAATCCTGTCTGCGGCGAGATTTTCTCCTGTCACGATGCTTTAAGATGGGTATCCTGCTTTCAACACCACGCAGTATGCGGCCGATGTTTTTTTGGTGAGTGACAAGTACCAGTAGTGCGACTATCAGGGCAAAAACCCTGTACAGTACTTCATTTTCATTCCATATCCACAATACGCAGATAGGAAGTGCGAGGGCAGCCAATATTGAACTTAAAGAAACATACCTGGTAAGAAAAAGTACCAAAGCAAAAATGCCGATACAGCATATTGCAACTACGGGCTGAATAGCCAGCACCATTCCCAATAAAGTAGCAACACCTTTTCCTCCCCTGAACCCGGCAAAAATGGGAAATATATGCCCCGCAACTGCGGCTAATCCCAATCCAAGCATCAGGTTGGTTCTTTCCAGGTCGTGATTAATATAGAAAGGAAGAAAATTATAGAGCATCACAGCAGCCATTCCTTTTAAAATATCGATCACCATTACCATAGTTCCGTAACGTGATCCCAATACCCTGAAAGTGTTGGTGGCACCCATGTTGCCGCTGCCGTAGTCACGAATATCTATACCGAAAAAACGTTTACTTACCAATAAAGCTGTGGGGATAGAACCAATTAAATAGGATATTATAATGAGAACTAATTCTTTCATCGTTTCCTTTAGCTTGAGTTGAAGAGAGCAAAAATAACGAAAAAACAGGTCAGTTTGATTAATAAAATGGGATCATAACCAATATTTATGAACAACCTAAGAATTATGTAAAAATCCGGAACAGGTATTAGAGATAAAGTCAATTCATATGCGCAAGTATACAGATCCATTCGCCTTTTTGAACCGTTTTAAGATGCGTTATCCTATATTCTTCTAAAGATCTAACCATATTTTCTTCATCAGCTTTAATAAAACCGCTAAGCAAAATAATAGTCCCCTTTTTACTCACATTTTTAATGGCAGGAAGATTTGCGATGATCACATTTAAATTGATATTGGCCAGTATGACATCGTAAATAGTATTTGCAGCAATGGTATCTGCTTTAACCAGGTTTATTTTAGAACAGGAATTAGCGGCTGTATTTTCAATGGAATTCTCAATGCTCCATTCATCGTAGTCAATGCCATCAACAGATAATGCGCCCATTTTTTCCGCAAGAATGGCCAGCACTGCAGTACCTGTTCCATAATCTACAACTGTTTTATTGGTAAGATCCAGGGCTTCCATTTGTTCGATCATCATGTAGGTGGTTGCATGATGACCCGTGCCAAAACTCATTTTGGGAGTAATGATGATCTCATGTTTTACATTTTTAATGGGCTGATGAAAATCCGCCCTGATCGCTACAAAATCATTAACCATGATCGGCTCAAAACTACTCTCCCACTGCGCATTCCAATTTTGCTGGGATACTGTTGTTATGGTATGATCTACAGGAACTATTTTTAGAATGGCTTCCAGTTCAACTCCATCAAATCCATCTTCTTTTATAAATGCTTTCAGCGAAGAAGGCATTTCTTCAAAGCTTTCAAAACCTGCATTGGAAAGCAGGGCTATCAATATTTCATTCTCGACTGTATTAGCGATCTTAAATTCAACCTCTATATAATTCATTGAACTAAGGTAGTAGTTACCATTCGATTTTATAAAGATTACCTATTTCTGATTTTTAAAACTTAACACTATCAACAACGATCTCTTGCCAGCAACTACTTATTTGTGTAGTATCATGAAAAAATATGTTTACCAAAGTGGGAGTATTAGGAATAGTGGTATTAGCAGGAAGAGCTATTGAATGGTAAGTTACAGAAGAATCCTGCCGAACCATTATGAATCCCCAACTACATACGCCACCTCCCCATGCACCCGGGCCTCCAAAAATTACTACCGGAACAAATACTTTATTTGGTAGGGTATTATTGCTCACCGGAACATCGTAGGATTTGGCACAGGATGTAAATAAACAGAGTATAAAATACAGGTAGAGTAAATGTCTTTTCATATCAGTTGCTTGTAATATTTTTCGGGACTAATTTCTCTATTTAAAATTACATTTATTTTATTTGTTATACTACGGCTTTCAAAAAGAAAAACCGCAGGTTTTAAAGCCTGCGGTCTATAAATATCTGATACTATTGCTAATTAAGCTTTTTTACTCACCCTGCTGCGGCCTTGGTTGCATTTCAGGCTTTGGAATTAATGCTTTACGGCTTAATTTAAACTTGCCCGTTTTTTGATCAACATCTAATAGTTTCACTTTCACTTTATCACCTTCTTTAAAAATGCCATCCATACTTTCCAAACGCTTCCAGCTTATTTCACTGATGTGTAATAAACCTTCTTTCTTTGGTAAGAACTCAACGAATGCGCCGAATTCTTTAATGCTCTTCACGGTTCCTTCGTAAGTATCCCCAACAACCGGTACTGCTACCAGGCCGTTGATCCATGCCAACGCTTTTTCCAGGCTTGCTTTTTCTTTAGAGAAAATGCTTACTTCACCCCTGTTATCTACTTCTTCAATATTAATAGTAGCACCGGTCTCACGCTGAATTTCCTGTATCACTTTACCACCTGGTCCGATCACTGCACCAATGTATTCTTTATCAATAATGATCTTCACCATACGTGGAGCATGAGGCTTAACTTCTTCCCTTGCATTTGGTGTACATGCATACATGGCTTCTAAAATGTGCATACGGCCTTTTTTAGCTTGAGCCAAAGCCTGGCGCATTACATCCATACTTAAACCGTCCACTTTAATATCCATCTGCACACCGCAGATACCATCACGTGTTCCGGTAACTTTAAAGTCCATATCACCCAAATGATCTTCATCACCCAGGATATCGGTCAATATCGCAAAATCATCTCCTTTCTTAATTAACCCCATAGCCACACCACTAACGTGTTTCTTTAGCGGCACACCGGCATCCATCAACGCCAATGAACCGGCACAAACCGTAGCCATAGAAGATGAACCATTACTTTCCAGGATATCACTTACTACCCTAACGGTATAAGGATAATCACTGCCGGGCATCATCTTCTTTAAAGAACGCATGGCCAAATTTCCATGACCCACTTCTCTGCGGCCAACGCCTCTCATCATTTTAACCTCACCGGTTGAAAATGGCGGAAAATTATAATGTAAAAAGAAATTGGTATAATCTGATTTGTTGGCGCTTTCTACCAGTAATTCATCTAACGGAGTTCCTAAGGTAACTGTTGTAAGTGACTGGGTTTCACCACGTGTAAACAAAGCTGAACCATGTGGAGTTGGTAAATTATCGATCTCCATTTCCAATTGACGAATTTCTTCTGTACCACGGCCATCCAAACGTTTTCTACTATTAAGTACCATATCCCGTACCACATAATATTGTAATTCGCCGGTGTAATGACCTATCAAAGCCTTGTCTTCGTCTATTAATTCTGTACCTAAAAATTCAACCACTTCCTGGTGTAAAGCTTTATAAGCATCACTTCTTTCGTGCTTTGCAGATGCAGCAGCAGAAATAGCATGCATTTTATCTTTTGCAAAAGCAGTGATCTTTTCATTTAATTCTTCGTTACGGTAAGGTTTGGTATATTCTCTTTTCGTGTTGCTTCCAACCAAATCTCTCAATTCTTCCTGAGCTTTAACCTGTAATTGTATAGCAGCATGACCTGCTTCAATAGCATTGATCAGGTCTTCTTCCTGGCACTCATTACTTTCACCTTCTACCATCATGATATTCTTATCGGTTGCAGCAATAAGAAATTCAAAATCAGATACTGCCAGTTGGCTACGGGTTGGATTGATGATCAATTCTCCATTGATCCTTCCTACACGTACGTCAGAAATAATTTCCTGGATGGGAATATCTGAAACAGCCAGTGCAGCTGATGCAGCGAGGCAAGCCAGTGAATCGGGCATTACTTCATCATCAGATGAGATCAATGACACCAACACCTGCACTTCGCATAAATAATCTTCGGGAAATAAAGGCCTTAAAGCCCTGTCTATTAATCTTGAGGTAAGAATTTCGTAATCATTTAAACGAGCCTCTCTTTTAAAGAAAGATCCCGGGATACGGCCGGCAGAACCAAATTTTTCCTGGTAGTCAACTGACAATGGGAAAAATCCCTGTCCGGGCTTGGGTTCTTTGTTAGCTACAACAGTTGCCAGTAAAATACAATTGCCCTGGCGAACGGTAACTGAACCGTCGGCCTGGCGGGCCATTTTACCTGTTTCGATGGTTACCATACGGCCACCACCTATATCAAACGTAACTGATTTTGGGTTTAATAAAGACATAAATTGATTTATGATTTGTCCTGATACCTGCCTGTCGGCAGACAGGGTTATCGGGAGATGATTTAATACTGTAAAAAGAATAATTCCCAACTGTAAAATATAGTTGGGAATTAAAGTATTTACATAGTTGGAATATTTTATTTACGCAAACCTAATTTCTCAATTAAAGCCCTGTAACCGGTAAGGTCGTGCTTGCTGAGGTAAGTTAGTAAACGCTTGCGTTGTCCTACCATCATCATTAGGCCTCTTTGTGAAGAGAAATCTTTTTTGTTGCTTTTCAGGTGGTCTGAAATGTGGTTGATACGCTCTGTCAGTAAAGCGATCTGGCCCTCAATAGAGCCTGTGTTGGTAGCTTTTGCTCCAAAATTAGTGAAAATCCCTGCTTTTTTTTCGATTGTTAAATACGGCATCTTTGTTTTTTTAATAGCGTCTTTGTTATGTTTCTTTTTTAAATTGGTTGCAAAAGTACATAGAAATATTGATTTTTAAGCGGCAGATTAAGGATTTTTTTTGAATATTGCCATATATGG
>JBDSGK010000093.1:0-2913 GCA_039919015.1 Ferruginibacter sp. | reverse complement strand
ATTTACCAGCTTTTCTTCTCAACACCTCACCTGCAAACTTAACACCCTTACCCTTGTATGGTTCTGGCTTACGTAAGCTCCTGATCTTTGCACAAACCTGTCCGATCAATTGTTTGTCGATACTCTCGAAACTGATCATCGGGTTCTGTCCTTTTTCCTGTGAAGTGGTAACTGATAATTCTTTAGGAACCTCAAAAACAATATTGTGAGAATATCCCAAAGCCATATCCAGTAAATTACCCTGGGCAGAAGCTTTAAAACCCACACCCACCAGTTCTAATTTCTTTGTATATCCTTCGGTAACACCTTTTACCATATTACCAACCAGTGAACGGTATAAACCATGCATGGCACGGTGACGGATCTGGTCTGTTGGACGGGTTACATTAGCAATACCGTCTTTAATCTCGATCTTCATATCCCTGTCAAGTGTTTCTTTCAATTCACCTTTTGGACCTTTTACAGTAACAACATTATCAGCGCTAACTGTAATCGTTACTCCAGCTGGTACTTCAATCGGTTTTTTTCCTATTCTGCTCATTGTCGATTTTTTATTTTGTTTTATTACTCGATCCGTGTTCAGCCACGACCTGGGCTTAATTATCAGATCATTTTTTATTTCTAATCCTCTGTAAATTCAGTTTAGAGGTTTAGTGTTTAGAAGTTTAGTAAATGTTGCAAAGAACTTCTCCGCCTACATTTTGTGCTTTTGCTTCTTTATCGGTCATTACACCTTTAGATGTAGAAACGATAGCAACGCCCAAACCATTCTTTACACGCTTAAATTCTTCCGGCTTTGCATAAGTACGCAATCCCGGGCGGCTTACTCTTTCCAAACTCTGTATCACAGGAAGTTTGGTAGTAGCATCATATTTTAAGGCGATCTTGATCAGGCCTTGTTTGTTGTCATCTTCAAATTTGTATTTTAAGATGTATCCTTTATCGTACAAGATCTCCGTGATACGCTTTTTCAGGTTGCTTGCCGGTATTTCAACAATACGGTGGTTAGCCATCTGTGCGTTACGAATTCTAGTTAAATAATCTGCGATTGGATCAGTAACCATTGTTATTTCAGTTAATTGATTAAATAATTTTTTTACAATGCGATATCCCAAGTAGGTTGCTCGCTTTTCGTTGTTCGTTGTTCGTAACTGGCTTCCCGGTCAACGGCCAACGATTAACGGCCAACTGCTCTACCAGCTTGCTTTTGTTATGCCCGGTATTTTACCCTGCAATGCCATATCACGAAACATGTTCCTGGATAAACCAAAATGTCTCATATAACCTCTTGGGCGGCCTGTCAGCTGGCAACGGTTCTTTAAACGAACCGGTGATGCGTTCTTTGGTAAAAGATCCAAAGCTGCATAGTCACCGGCTGCTTTTAAAGCTGCACGCTTTTCAGCATACTTAGCAACCATTACTTCACGCTTTCTTTGCCTGGCTTCAATTGATTTTTTTGCCATAATTGTTTTAAATTCTAAAGTTGAAATTCTAAATTCTAAAATTTTAGAATTTTGAATTTTGATATTATTTTTTTACATTTTTAAAAGGCATACCCATTTCTTTAAGCAATTCAAATGCTTCTTCATTGGTATTTGCTGTTGTTACAAAAGTGATATCCAAACCGGTGATCTTATTAACCTTGTCAATATCAATTTCCGGAAAAATGATCTGCTCGGTAACACCCAGCGTATAATTTCCACGGCCATCAAATGATTTGTCATTGATACCTTTGAAATCACGCACACGAGGTAAAGACACAGAAACCAGCCTGTCTAAAAATTCATACATCTTAACTCCACGAAGCGTAACTCTTGCACCAATGGGCATATTCTTACGCAACTTAAAGTTTGAAATGTCTTTCTTAGACATGGTTGCCACTGCTTTTTGACCGGTTATGTTTGATAACTCATCAATAGCGATGTCGATCAGTTTCTTATCTGTTACAGCGCCGTTCACACCACGATTCAAACAGATCTTGGTTAAGCGGGGTGCCTGCATTACAGTTTTATAACTGAATTTTTTCATTAAAGCAGGTACAACATCATTTTTGTACTTATCTGCTAACCTGGGTTTGTTTGTTGTTGTGCTCATTATTTGATTACCTCCCCTGATTTTTTTGCGATCCTGATTAATTTACCGTTTTCCCTGGTGCGCTTAACTTTAGTTGGTGCACCTGCTTTAGCATCCCAAAGCATCACGTTACTGATAGCGATCGGGGCTTCAACTTTTACAATACCACCTTTGGTGTTTTGTGAAGTTGGCTTGGTATGTTTGGTTACGATGTTAACACCTTCAACCAAAACACGGTTCTTGTCTAAAATTATTTCCAACACTTTACGGGGCTTCTTCAGGTCCTTATCTTCACCGGTAATTACCACTACCGAATCGCCCTTTTTAATGTTAAACTTTGGTTTGAATCTTGTACTCATTTTATTTTGTTTGCAAAGTCAAAAATCAAAAGTCAAAAGTCAAAATCTGAATGATCCTCTTGCCTTCTATTTTTTTACTTTTTATTTTTTACTTTTTACTTTTTACTTTTTATAGAACTTCCGGAGCAAGTGAAATAATTTTCATGTATCCCTTATCCCTCAACTCACGGGCCACCGGTCCAAAAATACGTGTACCTCTTGGCTCATCAGAAGCATTTAATAATACTACTGCATTATCATCAAAACGGATATAAGAACCATCTTTACGACGCAACTTATTTTTTGTTCTTACAATAACAGCTTTACTAACTGTTCCTTTTTTTATACCGCCTGCTGGCATCGCGTCCTTAACAGTAACAACGATCTTATCCCCGATCTTTGCATAGTCCTGGCCACTGTTACCAAGTACACGAATACACAGTACCTCTTTTGCACCACTGTTGTCCGCTACATTTAATCTGCTTTCTTGCTGTATCATTTT
>JBDSGK010000092.1:0-22923 GCA_039919015.1 Ferruginibacter sp. | reverse complement strand
TTTTAGTTTATTAACAACTCTTAATAACTAGTCAGGGACATACCAATACGTTTTCCCTTAAATTTGCGTTAATCACAAAAATGATTGAATGCAATTTGCTAAAGGGAAACTGATTGCGATTGGTGGTGCAGAAGATAAGGGTACAGACCTGGAGACCGGGAAGATCCAACGCAACAACCTCAATTTTTTTGAACTGGGAATCCTATCCCGCATCATTGAAGAAGCCGGCGGCCCTTTGTGCCGCATAGAAGTGGTCACTACAGCCAGCATGATCCCCTACGAAGTTGGCGACAATTACATGGATGCTTTTGGTAAGATTGGTTGTACCGATATTGGCGTAATGCATATCCGTAACCGTGGCGATGTTTCAAACAGTGAATATTTTAACCGCATCTCCAACTGCGACATCGTGATGTTCAGCGGCGGCAACCAGTTGAGGTTGAGCAGCACATTCGGGGGCACTGCTTTTTTTGAAAAGATCCTGGACCGTTATCATACTGAAGAGTCGTTTGTTATAGCCGGAACTTCGGCCGGCGCCATGGCCATGAGCAATACCATGATCTATGAAGGCAATGCTACAAGAGCCCATTTAAAAGGAGAAGTAAAAATTACGACCGGCCTTGGGTTTATGGATGATGTGATCTTTGATTCGCACTTTGAAAAGCGTGGCCGTTTTGCCAGGCTGGCACAGGCAGTTGCAGCAAACCCTTCCTGCATCGGTATTGGGCTGGGAGAAGATACGGCCATGATCATAACCGACAGCAATAAAATGGAAGCCATAGGCAGCGGGTTGGTGATGATCGTTGACGGGCATGATATACTACATTCAAATATTGGTGATATACCTGATGGTAACCCTATCAGCATCGAAAACCTGAAAGTGCATTTTTGCGAACATGGGAATGGTTACCTGCTAAAGGAAAGGAAATTTTTAATGGATGTGGACGAAAATTCGGTCATCAAAAAGCAGGTTGATGTAGAATAAATAAGAAGTTTTTTCTTTTTATTGCTTCGCAACAAAATTTTCATTTGCCACAAAGGCACAAAGCCACAAAGGAAAATGCGTAGCATTTTTTTACTTAGTGCCTTCGTGTATTTGTGGCAAAAAATCTTCTCAACGAAGTTGAGAAAAAATCTTTTTTAACAATGCACATCATTCCTGTACAGCGCATACATTTTCTTTTTACCTTAACAGTATGAACAGGAAAAAATTCATTCAGCGATCATCGCTTGCCACTGTAGGTATTTTAATGAGTAAGTATTCATTTGCAGATTGGGGGGCTGATTTCCCGGTGGTACGGGTTGCGGAAAGCCAGCGGAAATTTAAAAGTCTGGCAGTAGAAAAATTAATTGCTGAGATCAAAAAGAATACCGGCAATAAAGAAATTGCCTGGCTGTTTGAGAATTGTTTCCCCAATACATTGGATACCACAGTTGAATTTGAGATCATCAACGGCAAGCCGGATACCTTTGTTATTACAGGCGATATAGATGCCATGTGGTTAAGGGATTCATCGGCGCAGGTTTGGCCCTACCTGCCACTGATGAAGGAGGATAGGCATTTGCAGGAACTGATCAAAGGGGTTATCAACCGGCAGGTAAAATGCATTTTAAAAGATCCCTATGCCAATGCATTTTATAAAGATGAAACAAAGATCAGTGAATGGAAGGATGATAAGACGGAGATGAAACCGGGTATTCATGAACGTAAATGGGAGATAGACAGTTTGTGTTACCCGATACGATTGTCTTATGGTTACTGGAAAGAAACCGGAGATGTTTCTGTATTTGACAAGGATTGGCAGGAAGCGATGAAGCTTATTGTAAAAACGTTTAAAGAACAACAGCGCTTAGAAAATAATGGCCCTTATAAATTTGAAAGAACAACCAGTTGGGCTACAGATGGTGTGCCGCTGGGTGGATATGGTTATCCAACAAAGAAAATAGGATTGATACATTCTATGTTCAGGGCGAGTGATGATGCGACAGTTTTCCCGTTTAATATCCCCGCTAATATTTTCGCAGTAATCACACTTTCATATTTAATTAATGAAATGGGTGCTGAACTTAATTTATCCCCGTCTTTAAAAAAAGATTCACTTGAAATTGCAAATACAGTTTTGGCTGCAATTAAAGAATATGGTAAAATTGAGAACGAAAAATTTGGACTTATCTATGCTTATGAGATAAATGGATTTGGAAGTTATAATTTAATGGATGATGCAAATATTCCTTCATTATTATCGCTGCCATATTTTTCAGCTGGGGAAGGTGAAGTAAATAAGACCATGCAAAATACAAGACAATTTGCCCTTTCAGGATCAAACCCCTTCTTCTTCAAAGGCAAAGCCGCCGAAGGTATTGGCGGTCCACATGTGGGTATGGATTATATCTGGCCAATGAGTATCATCATGCGTGGGTTGACCAGCACCGATGATAAAGAGATAAAAACCTGCCTGCACATGTTGCAGAAAACCCATGCCGGCAGCGGTTTCATGCATGAGTCCTTCCATAAAGACGATGCTACAAAATTTACCCGCAAATGGTTTGCCTGGGCCAATACCCTGTTTGGCGAGTTTGTGTGGAAGGTTTATAAAGAACGTCCTCATTTATTAAAATAAAGAAGTTGAAATTGTTCAGGCCCCCGCCATTTGCGGGGCCCCGACCCATTGGGGTAGCGATAACTTCGTTTAACAAAAATTTACATTACGCCTTACAGAAAGGATTTTTGTTTTGAGAGAAAAGATATTATCTTGATGCACCTTACGACTGACCTCCACAATCTTTTTCATCCGATCCTTCTTATTATTTATTTTTTAAACCAACTAATTATGATGAAATCATTGCACAAACCCTTATTTGTATTACTGGCTGCCATGCCCCTGCTTTTTGCAGCATGTGGCAACAAACCTGAAGAAAAGGCCCCAAAAATTGCCGTGGAGGATTTCTTTAAGAATCCTGAAAAATTCAGCTGGCGTATTTCACCCGATGGAGACTACATCTCTTACCTGAGCCCACACAATGGCCACACCAACGTATTTGTAAGAAAGGTTTCAGACAGTACGGCTATCCCGGTAACCAATGATACGGTCAGGAACGTATATCGCTATCAATGGAAGGGCAACCGCATTATTTATTTGCAGGACGTGGGCGGCGATGAGAATTTTCAAATGTTCTCGGTAGGCAGTGATGGCAAAGACCAGAAAGCCTTAACGCCTTTTCCAAAAGTAAGAACGGAGATACTGGATGACTGGCGTGATATTGCCGGCAAGGAAAAAGAAATGATGATAGGGATGAACAAAAGGGATGCTAAGTATTTTGATCCTTACAGCATCAATATAGAGACCGGCGAGTTGAAAGTTTTGTTTCAAAATGATAAGAACTACGATAGCTGGTTCACCGATCATACCGGTATTATCAGGATAGCATCAAAAACAGATGGTGTAAATACCACTTACTTCCAGCGTGCAACTGAAGCAGCTCCTTTTGATTCCTTTTTAACGACTACTTACAAGGATCAATTTGCCATACAGTTCTTCACTTTCGATAATAAGAACGTTTATGTATCCAGCAATATCGGCAGGGATAAAACAGCCATTGTAGAATATGATCTTGCCAGCCATAAAGAGGTAAAGGAAATTTACAGTAACCCCGATTATGATGTGGATGGGCTCAGTTATTCAGAAAAAAGAAAAGTGCTGACATTGGTAAGCTATACTTCGTGGAAAAGAGAAAATCATTATTTAGATGCTGAAACAGAAGCAGCGTATAAAAAAATGCAGGATAAATTCAAAGGTTACGAGATCGGCATTTACGGAAATAATATCGCTGAAGACAAGTTCGTGGTTTGGACAGGCAATGATAAATTAGCGGCTAAATATTATTTCTATGATAAGAAAACGGGCGATACCAAATTTCTGGCAGATGCTTTCCCATGGCTGAAGGAAGAAAATATGGCAACGATGAAACCTGTTGAATACAAATCAAGGGACGGGTTAACCATTCATGGTTATCTTACTTTACCTAAAGGCTACGAAGCTAAAAATTTACCGGTTGTAATTAATCCGCATGGCGGTCCATGGGCAAGGGATGATTGGGGATATAATAACGAGGCTCAGCTGTTTGCCAACAGGGGTTATGCCGTTTTGCAAATGAATTTCCGTGGCTCTACCGGTTACGGAAAAGATTTTTGGCTGAAGAGCCAGAAGCAATGGGGCAAGACGATGCAGGATGATATTACTGATGGGGTGAACTGGCTGATCAAAGAAGGTATTGCCGATGCCAGGCGTGTGGCCATTTATGGCGGCAGTTATGGCGGCTATGCAACACTGGCAGGCGTTACCTTCACACCCGATCTGTATGCCTGTGCTGTAGATTATGTAGGCGTGTCTAACATGTTCACATTTATGAAAACCATACCCCCTTACTGGGAGCCTTACAAAGCCATGTTCTATGAAATGGTTGGAGACCCGGTAAAAGACAGTGCTTTACTGGCCGCAGCTTCACCTGCTTTGCATGCCGGCAATATAAAAACACCATTGTTTGTTGCCCAGGGCGCCAATGATCCCCGTGTTAATAAAGCAGAAAGCGACCAGATGGTAGAAGCATTAAAGAAAAGGGGAGTGGCAGTGGATTACATGGTAAAAAATGATGAGGGCCATGGCTTTGCCAACGAAAATAACCGGCTTGATTTTTATAAGGCAATGGATAAATTCTTTGATAAATATCTTTCGGGAAAACCTGTTGAACCTAAAAAGCAATAGAATAGCCCTTTTAAAAAAAGCGTGAGGCCCTATACTTCACGCTTTTTTTTATTTTATTCGCTTCTTGTATTTGAACTGGCTACTGTTGTATATCTCATTTTGATCCGTAAGAACCTTTTTTCAAAATATTCATAAGAAATCCAGGAGATCAAAATGGTTGCACCTGTTACAAATGTATAAACCAAACTGTATTTTAATAAAGGTGGAAGATCTGTTTCTTTGAGTAATTTGGCAGCAAAGAAAATGATCAACGGGTGAATGACATACATGCCATATGATATCTTACCAAGAAAATCACAGACCCTGTTATCCAGGTTGATGAGCCTGTTTTTAACAGTGATCTGCCCGATTATAAGTATCACCGTTACCAGGCTTACAATTTCATGATCAATGATGGATGCTACATGAAATACATTCAGCAATAAAAGCAATACGATCAACCAGGCAAAAAGCTGTGAAATTTTTGAAGAACATATCTTTAAAAATAAGGGCTGTTTGGTAAAATAAAAGATAGCTCCAAGGCTTCCTATCAGCATACAATCAAAACGGATAACATTAAAGCAGGCAGCAATTATTGACTGTGGTAATAAAAAATGAAAAGCAAATTTTAAGATGTTAAAAACAAGTATAAATGAAATCACAAACAGGGTAAGCCTGTTCTTTACTTTTTTAACCACCCAGGGCCAGAACAAATAATACTGCTCTTCAACACCCAGAGACCAGTAGTGGCGCAGAAATGGTAAAGTGGTTTCTGCAATGTGTGGGATATTCTCGAGTATAAATGGAAAATTGGCAGCAAAAAAGATATAGGCCAAAAGTACTGACCCGTTGAACCTGAAACCAAAATAAAAGATCACAATAAGCACAGCAACCAGGTATAAATAGTACAATGGCCATATCCGCAATATCCTTCTGAAATAGAAATTCTTAATGTTGATCTCCTGCTTTTGTTTTTCGGCGAGCAACAAATAGGTAATTAAAAATCCGCTTAAAGAAAAAAATATCGTAACGCCATAACCCGCCATGGCAAAACCCTTTGGCGATCCGTCCGGTAGTGTGCCGAAAATATATGGGCTTAAATTAAATGCTGCAAAATCCCTGGTAAGATGAAAAACCACAACTGATAAAGCAGCCAATGCCCTTAAACCATTTAAGCCCGGAAAGAAAATGGGTTTGTTGGCGCTCATAAGAATTGTTATTGCTTTGTCTTGGTTTTAAAACATTTTGTAAACGTAACCAGGCCGCTTTAATTGCAGGTGATCAGATAATAATTCTTTTTACCCTTTTGCAGCAACAGGTATTTTTCATGAAGCAATAAATTTTCAGTAACAGCCAGGTCTATGGCGTTGATCTTTTTCCTGTTAATACTTATTCCCCCGTTCTGGATCATCTTCCTGGCTTCTCCTTTACTGGGGAAAACAGCTGTTTCAACAAGGAAGTTTATGATATTTATACCTTCCTGTATTTTAGAAAGGCTGTAATTGCTTTTTACAATTCCTTCAATGCCTTCAAGGTCCTCAACACTAAGGCTCTCAGCAGTCGCACTTTGATTACTGAATAATTTTTCTGTTGTTTCAACAGCCTTGTTATACTCATCAATGCCGTGTACAAAAATGGTCACTTCTTTCGCCAAAGCTTTTTGTAATACCCTTTTTGATGCATCTTTTTTTTGTTCAGCAATGAACTTATTAATGGTTGGCTGATCAAGAAATGAAAATATCCTGATCCAGTCTTCGGCATCCTTGTCATTGGCATTTAACCAAAACTGGTAAAATTGATAAGGGCTGGTTTTATTGGGATCCAGCCATATATTTCCCTGTTCCGTTTTACCAAACTTTCCGCCGTCAGCTTTTTTAATAAGCGGGCAGGTAAAAGCAAAAGCCTCTCCGGCACACTTTCTCCTGATCAGTTCTGTTCCGGTAACGATATTGCCCCATTGGTCGCTGCCACCCATTTGTAATTTGCAGTTTTTGTTCTTGTATAACCAGTAAAAATCATAGCCCTGTACCAGCTGGTAGGTAAATTCGGTAAAGCTCATACCGGCCTCTCCTGCAAGCCTGTTCTTTACACTATCCTTTGCCATCATATAATTTACGGTAATGTGTTTGCCGGTATCCCGTATAAAATCCAAAAAGCTGATCTCTTTGAACCAATCGTAGTTATTGGCTATTTCGGCGGCATTGTGTTTGGCTTTGTCAAAGTCTAAAAACTTTTCAAGCTGTGCTTTTACAGCAGCCACATTTATATTCAGCACATCTTCACTTAACAGGTTCCGCTCTTCACTTTTACCACTTGGATCACCCACCATCCCGGTTGCCCCGCCAATAAGTGCAATGGGTTTGTGCCCGGCTTTTTGCAAATGCACCAAAAGTATGATGGGTACCAGGCTGCCGATATGCAGGCTGTCGGCAGTGGGGTCAAAACCAATATAGGCAGTGGTCATTTCCTTATCCAGTTGCTCTTTTGTTCCGGGCATTATGTCCTGGATCATCCCTCTCCATTGTAATTCTTCTATTAAATGCTGCATAATCGGGTATAAAAGTAAAAGCTGAAATATTTAAATAATGATAGTCATTTAGCAAAAATGCTCATAAAAATTGATAAAAGACGGTTCCCGTTAGTAAAAATCCAGTATAGTTTATTTCAGGCCTGATAACTATCAATCTGAAAGATCAGTTAAAATCCCGTGCTTGTTTTTTATCGTAGTTTTAAAGCATCTTTTTCCATAAAAAAGGTATCTATAATAGTGTGGTAAAAATAATCTACAAAATGCATAGGTAAATTATGACATATGTGGGCAACATTTGTAATAATAAGCTTAATTTTATACTCATATATAAACACAATTTACCAAGTATAATTACGTTTATGTATTATCTACCTTTTAAATTCAAATTCTAACCCAAAGAAATTATGAGAATTTACGCTTACATATGTTTTCTTGTTTTATTACTATTACCCTTATTCAGCTTTTCACAATTCCGGAAATATTCCAATGAATTTTTGAATATTGGTGCAGGTGCGAGGGGCCTTGGTATGGGAGGGGCACAGGTAGCGTCTGCTAAAGATGCTACTGCAGGATACTGGAACCCGGCAGGGTTGACCGGCATAAAAGACAATGCTAATGTTGGGATCATGCACGCCGATTATTTTGGAGGTATTGCCAAATACGACTATTTATCAGCAGGTATTCCTATCCAGGATAATAAAAGGGCGTTAGGTATTTCCATCCTCAGGTTTGCAGTTGATGATATACCAAACACTTTATTCCTGGTGGAACCGGACGGGAGTTTCAGTTATGACCGTATACAGACATTTTCTTCGGCTGATTACGCCTTCCTGTTTTCTTTTGCACAAAAATTAAAGGAGACAGAAAAGAAGACCATCAGTTTTGGATTAAATGCAAAAGTGATTTATCGCAAAGTTGGGAAATTTGCTTCTGCCTGGGGTTTTGGCCTGGATGCAGGTTTACAAATGCATGGAAAAAAATGGCACGCAGGTGTTGTTGCCCGTGATATAACCACTACATTCAATGCCTGGTCGTTTAAATTTACAGATAAGGAAAAAGAAGTATTATACCTCACTAATAATGAAATACCGGTGAAATCAACTGAGCTTACGGCACCAAGGCTGGTAATTGGCGGAGGTTATGATTTTAAGCTTGGCAAGTCGGTATCCCTGATGGCAGAAGCGAACATAGATGTAACATTTGACGGTAAAAGAAATACGGTGTTCAGTGGCAATACGGTAAGTATTGATCCGCATGTTGGGTTGGAAGCGAATATCCAGGATGTATTTTTTATCAGGGCCGGGGTTACCAATTTTCAAAAAGCTTATTCAGATGGAGATACCTTAAACCAAAAGAAAGTTTGGATCTATCAACCCAGTGCAGGTGCAGGGTTTAAAATAAAAAATATCATGATCGATTATGCATTTACCAATCTTGCCAATCAATCAAATCCTTTATATACCCATATTTTTTCTTTACGATTGAATATTGTAGGGAAAAAAGAAATTGAATAAAAAATCACTTAAGCGCAGTATGAAAAAAATTATATTAACATCAATTATAGCTTTACTGGTAGTTACCGGATATTCCCAGTTAAATAACAGCTGGATTGATTACAGTAAAACTTATTATAAGTTTAAATTGAACAAAGATAGTTTGACCCGTATCTATCAACCTGTTTTAGCGGCAGCGGGTTTAGGTTCTGTACCTGCTGAGCATTTTCAGCTATGGCGTAATGGAAAAGAGGTACGGATATTTACATCTGTACCCTCAGGCGTTTTAGGTGCAGGGGATTATGTAGAATTTTGGGGGCAGATGAATGACGGTGAACCAGATAAAAATCTGTACCGTAATCCGGAATACCAACTTAGCACTAAATTCAGCCTGGATACAGATTCTTCTACTTATTTTTTAACGGTTAATGCTGCGGGTGGCAACCTAAGATTTGTTTCCCAAACCAATAATACTGCGGGGAATACTTTGCCTGCCGACCTGTATTTTATGCGAAAGATCTCATCGCATTACAGGGAGATTTTGAACAAAGGTTATGCAGCTGTAATTGGCGAATATGTTTATTCTTCATCTTATGATATTGGAGAAAGCTGGACAAGCAGGGACATAGCACCATGTTGTCCACTTTCTGAAGTGTTACAAAATACAAATCTCTATGCTGCAGGGCCACCTAATAGTATAACACTTACGTATGCTGCTGCAGGCAATGCATTAAACCCCCGGGAGCTGGTTGTGAAACTTTCAAATATTACATCTCCTCTACTACCCCCAAAACCAATGCCTTATTTTAATTACTTAAAAGATACGATAAGGAATTTACCACTTTCTCTTTTTATAAACCCCACTTTTTTATCAGTGAGTTTTAACGGAAATTCTCCTTTACCCAATGACCGCATTGTAGTAAGCAATTTTTCGGTAACCTATCCTGCAACATGGAATTTTAATAATGAAAAGAATTTTTATTTTGAGTTAAAGGATAATGCTGCCGGTAATTACCTCGTGATCAACAATTTTAATACGAACGGCATTGTTCCTGTATTATATGATTATAATAATGGGAAAAGAATACTCGGTGATATCAGTACTGCCGGGCAGGTAAAATTTGCATTGCTTCCTTCAGCAGATACTTTACGCAGGTTTAACCTGATGAGCGGGGATGCAGGCAATATTAAAGTAGTTACCGGGTTAACCAGCAAGTCATTTATTAATTATGCCAATGCGGCAAACCAGGGAGATTATATGATCATCAGTAACCCGGTTTTATATAACAACGGAAGTGGCGTAAACAATGTAGAATTATACCGCCAATACAGGAGTTCAGCAGTGGGGGGTAGTTTCAATGCTAAAATATATAATATTGATGAGCTAAATGATCAGTTTGGTTTTGGCATTAACAGGCATGCTTCGGGTGTTCGTGATTTTATCCGGTATGCCCATCAGCAATTCACCACTACACCCAAATATGTTTTTATCATTGGCCGTGGATTGAGTTATTATGATTATGGAATTAACCAGGCAAACCCAATTGCAAGCCAGCTAGACCTGGTTCAAACATTTGGATGGCCTGCTTCTGATATATTATTATCCTCTCCTCCGGGTAGCACCGTTCCTTTAGTTCCTATTGGCCGGCTCGGCGCTATTAACGGAACTGAAGTTGGTTATTATCTTGAAAAAATGAAGCAGTATGAACAGGTTCAGCAATCGCCTTCCCAAACGGTGGCTGATAAAGGATGGATGAAAAATATCCTGCACACCATTGGTGGAGCAGACAGTGCTGAAAATGCTGAATTCCTGATCTATATGAATGCATATAAGACCATTGCACAGGATACTTTATTTGGTGCCAATGTTTCAACTTTTGCTAAATCTTCTGTATCTACTATTGAACAGCAGCAAAGTCAGCAGATCACCAATTTGTTTCAGGAAGGACTTAGCTACGTTAAGTATTTCGGACATTCATCTGCCAATGAATTGGCCATTAACCTGAATTACCCTGAAAATTATCAGAACGCAGGTAAATATCCGTTTATGCATATCAGCGGATGTACGGTAGGTAATTATTTTTTGTTTAATGTAAACCGGGTAAATGGATATGCGGGTATGGCTTTGTCTGAAAAATATGTTTTGCAAAATCAAAAAGGCAGTATCGGATTTTTCGGAAGTACACATTTTGGTATAGCTCCTTTCCTGAATTATTACAACAACAGGTTTTATAATAACTTCTGCAGGGATATGTATGGCAATACGGTGGGTAATCAAATAAAAAGCACACTCCAAACGCTTGGGGGTAATCCCAATACCTTAGACTTTTATACCAGGATCCACCTGGAAGAGATCAACCTTCATGGAGACCCTGCATTAAAAATAAATTCATTTCAAAAACCTGATTATGTAATTGAAGATCAGTTGGTAAAATTTACCCCTAATATTATTTCAGTTGCTGATCAAACTTTTAAGATCGATATTAAAATGCTGAATATCGGCAAAGCGATAAGAGATTCTATCCGCGTAAGCGTAAAACAAAAGCTGCCAAATGATACGGTGAGGGTTTTATATGACCAGGTGATACCGGCCATAATGTATAGTGACTCACTCAGCCTGACCGTACCTATTAATCCAAATACGGATAAAGGTCTTAATAAATTAACAGTTTGGTTAGATGTTGACAATAAAGTGAATGAATTATCAGAAAACAATAATATACTAACAAAAGATTTTTACATTTTTGAAGATGAGTTAAGGCCTGTGTCGCCTTATAATTATTCCATCGTTAACCAGCAGAATATAAAATATTATGCAAGTACGGCCAATCCTTTAGGTGGGCAACAGCAATATGTTATGGAAATAGATACAACAGAATTGTTTAACTCAGCATTCAAAAGAACAGTCAATGTAACCGGCCCGGGAGGCATAGTAGAATTTCAACCTGCTAATCTTACATTTACCGACAATACAGTTTATTATTGGCGTACTGCCACCATCCCTGCTCCGGGAAACAGTTATATCTGGAATAGCTTTTCTTTTGTTTATTTACCAACAAGCACCAGTGGCTTTAACCAGTCGCATACTTACCAGCACAAGAAATCTTTGGTAAAGGATATTAATTATGCTGCCAATAATAAATGGAAATTTAATGAATCAACTAAATCTGTAAAAATAAAAAATGGGGTGTTCCCAACTGCTGCCAGAGATGCGCAGGATTTCCAGGTAGTAATTGATGGGGCGAGTTATATACAGAGTGTTTGTGGTATATCTGCCATCATTTTCAACGTATTTAGCCCGCTGGATATGGAGCCATGGGAAAATACGTCTCCCCCCGGTATAGGTTTATATGGCAGTGATAATGTTTGCGGTACCGCACCTAGCACCCGCAGATGGAATTTCCAATACAATATTTTAAGCCAGGCTAAAAGACTTGATGCTGTTCGCTTTTTAGACCTGTTGCCTCCGGGGTACTATGTTACTGCCAGGTTTACTTCTGGTGTTGACCCTGCATCAAATACTTATGCAGCAGACTGGCAGAATGATACATTGGTAATGGGCAGCGGTAATTCATTGTATCACCGCCTTAAAAATGCAGGCTTTTTAGAAATTGATTCATTTAACAGGCCCCGGGCATTCAACTTTATTTATAAAAAACAGGACCCGTCATTTATACCGGCTTATCAACTATCAGAAGGTATTTTAGATAAAATAGTATTGAATGCTGTGGCCCCTACCATAAAAAGCTCAGGTACGATCACTTCTCCGCTATATGGCCCTGCTACCAGCTGGAGCATGTTTCATTGGCGTGGTGCACGGGAAGAAACCGCACCCGGGGACTCTTTGTCATTTAATGTTATTGGCGTAACAAATGCCGGTGTTGAAACAACATTATATACAGTTGATTCCACTACAAAAGACTTTGACATTTCAGCCATCAGCGCAACACAATATCCTTACCTGAAATTAAAAATGTATAACCAGGATAAGAAACAGGGAACTCCTTACCAGTTGACGTACTGGAGAGTAAATGGAACATACGTACCTGAAGGCGCTGTTGCTCCAAATATCCTTTTCTCCATGAGGGATACGGTAAACCAGGGCGAGATCGTTGATTTTAAACTGGCATTCAAAAATATAAGCCAGGCGAATTTTGCAGACAGTATGAAAATTAATTTTATCATTACTGATAGAAATAATAATCCGCATCCGCTCATTTTACCAAAGGGTAAGGTATTGGTTTCAGGTGATACTTTGGTCATTAAGTACAGCATTGATACGAAGGATTACCCGGGTACAAATACTGTTTTTGTGGAAGTGAATCCCAATAACGCTCAACCGGAACAGTATCATTTTAATAATGTGTTGTTTAAAGAACTGTTTGTAAAAGCCGACCTCTTTAATCCATTGCTTGATGTAACATTTGATGGGGTGCATATACTTAATAAGGATATTGTATCTGCAAAACCACATATACTGGTAAACCTGAAAGATGAAAGCCGTTTCCTTTCACTCAGCGATACGGCCTACCTCAAAGTGCAGGTGCGTTTCCCTGACCTTTCTTTACACACGTATTATTTTGGGGATACCATGCGCTTTACCCCGGCTAATCTTTCTACCGGGAATAATACAGCAACTATCGACTTCTTCCCTAATTTCCCTGAAGAAGGAGAGTATGAACTGATCGTATCTGGAAGAGATGTGGTTGGAAATACAGCAGGTGCAATTGAGTATCATGTTTCATTTAAAGTGATAACAAAAGCCATGATATCCAACCTGCTTAATTATCCAAATCCATTCTCCACCTCAACTGCCTTTGTATTTTACATTACCGGCAGCGAAGTGCCGCAGAATATGCGGATACAGGTATTGACCATAACCGGTAAAGTGGTAAGAGAAATTACCAAAGATGAATTGGGCCCATTACATGTTGGACGGAATATCACGGAATTTAAGTGGGATGGTACGGATATGTACGGCGCTAAATTAGCCAATGGAGTTTATCTATACCGGGTACTTACGAACTTAAATGGTAAATCGCTTGATAAATTCAAGTACGAAGGCGATAAAACGGATAAGTACTTTAACAAAGGGTATGGAAAAATGGTTATCCTCCGATAAATAGGTCATATAAAAGTTTAGAAAGGCTGTCTGGAATGGACAGCCTTTTTTTTGATCCCGGTTTGTTGTAAACCTATCCGCAGGATAGGTTTTGATTGTTACCTTTGCAAAAAAAATACAATGGCTAAAATAGCTATCAACATAGCAACAGGCAGTTTACAACAGGAAGAGATTATTGTAGGTATTGACCTGGGAACAACAAACAGCCTCGTTGCGATCATTCATCCGGAGAGTAAAAAACCGGTTGCATTAAAAGAACACAACAGCAGTTCATTGGTTCCCTCTGTTATTCATTTTGGCAGTAATTCAACGCTCACTGTGGGCAATGAGGCCAAAGAATTTCTTATCTCAGATCCTGCAAATACCATTTTTTCGGCAAAGCGTTTAATGGGAAAAACCTATAATGATGTAAAAAATAATTCAACTTCCTTAGCCTATAAGATCATTGATGATGAAAATAAACTGGTAAAAGTGCAGGTGGGTAATACCTTTTATTCTCCTGTGGAACTCTCATCATTAATACTGAAAGAACTTAAAAAACAGGCCGAGCATATTTTAAAAACACCTGTAACTAAAGCCGTAATTACAGTGCCTGCCTATTTTAATGATGCCCAGCGGCAGGCAACGAGAGATGCCGGTAAATTAGCAGGCCTTGATGTATTGCGTATCCTTAACGAACCAACAGCAGCCAGCCTGGCATACGGTTTTGGGTCACCCTCTAACTCCCCCGAAGGGGGAGAACTCCATCCCACAGCAAAAACGATTGCTGTGTATGATTTTGGTGGCGGAACTTTTGATATTTCTATTTTAAATATTGCCAACGGGATATTTGAAGTGCTCTCAACAAATGGGGATACTTATTTAGGGGGGGATGATTTGGATGCGGCCATTGTATCCTGGTGGATAACTGAATACAAACTGGATGAAGAAGTATCTAAACACCGCCAGATACTGCGTTTAAAGGCTGAAGAGGCAAAAAAACAATTATCATCCCATGAATTATTTGAAACGGACTATGAAGGGAACAGGATCTCTTTAACGCGTAACAAATTTGATGAAATTGTAAAACCGATCATTGACAAAACCATCGTTTGCTGTGCAAATGCATTGAAAGATGCAGGAATAAAAAAAACTGGTATTGATGAAATTGTGTTGGTAGGGGGGAGTACAAGGGTGCCACTGGTGAAACAAATGCTTATTGATTTTTTTGGCAAAGCCTTAAATGATCGTGTTGATCCCGATGAGGTTGTTGCATTGGGCGCAGCCATACAGGCCGATATTTTGGCTGGTCATACTACCGATCTTTTATTACTTGACATTACGCCACTATCGCTTGGGTTGGAAACCATGGGAGGTTTAATGGATACTCTGTTGCCCAGGAATTCAAAGCTTCCAACCAAAGTTTCCAGGCAATACACCACTTATAAAGACGGGCAAAGCGGCATGAAGATAGCCGTTTACCAGGGCGAAAGGGATATGGTAAAAGATAACCGGCGCCTGGCCGAATTCAATTTGACCGGCATACCGGGTATGCCTGCGGGCATGGCTAAAGTAGAAATAAGTTTCTTGGTAAATGCCGACGGTATATTGGTGGTACACGCCAAAGAGTTACGCAGTGGTATTGAACAATCCATTGAAGTAAAGTCGCAGTACGGATTAACAGATGAAGATGTTGAACAAATGCTGCTTGATTCTATGAAATACGCAAAAGAAGATATTGAGACACGGGCCTTAACTGAAGCTAAAACGGAAGCAGAGCAATTGCTGCAAACAACTGAAAAATTCATGCAAAAGAACTTTGGCCAGTTAACAAAATCTGAACTTAGTGCCACATCGCTTGCTATGCAGGCTTTGCAGCTTTCACTTGACATGAATGATAAGAACCTGATACAAACCAAAACGGAGGAGCTTAATGACATATCCAGGCCTTATGCCGAAAGAATTATGGATAATGCAATAGGAAAAGCAATGCAGGGAAGAAAAATATAATTATTTAAGGAATTTATGTAAACCTATTTTATAAAAAATGAGCTTGCCCTTGTTTTTAATAAATTCTTTTGTCTTGGTTAAAATTTTCTTGCTGAAACTATCAGAAGCTTTGCTTAGAAAAATTGTGTCATGAAATGTGATACCATCAGTAATAGGTTTAAAAAAATAATGATAATAAGATTTGCGGGTAATTGATTCTAAACAACTAATCCGGGAGTAACCATGGTATGATATTTCATTACATTCAAATAAAACCATTCTGTTAAACGCCGGAAGAATTTTGGTAAAACAACCGGTTTTATTCCAGAGTTCAAGCATACCCCCCCAGTTTTCATCCCATTCTTTATTAAAAAAAATGAGCAGGTTTAATTTTCTTTGTTTCTTTTTAATTGGGTGTATGTTGTAATCAATGTGAATATCCAGGAAGCTTTTATTCCCTCCCTGGTGCAAGCCTGCTCCTAATCTATCATTAATAGTAGATAGATTTTTAAAACCTGTAATATTGGTTATCCATTCGATTAATTCATGGGAATGAATATAAGCATTTAACTGCTGAATAGAAGGTGCGAATTTTTCAAAAGAAGAATCTTCTGCTTTATTTTCATTGATGCCCTTATATTTTATTTTCATTAGATCTATAGAAGGAAAATCATGTTCTATTTTTGTAGCCAGGTCAACGTTAAGAAAATTGTCGACAACTACATATCTAAAAGGTTTGGCGTTGCTGAATAGATCGTTTAAATGAGACATCATGGATTCGCTTAAAAGCTCAGGATTTAATAGCGATTCATTTGAGGGCATGATCTTTTTTTGTTTTAGTAAATAAATATAAGGCACTTGTGATAAAAAAAGGGGTTAATGTTAAAAAAAAGCGGTTATGCCATTCATCACAGGAAAGGACAACACTTATCCAATATATTAATGCAAGTGAAATGATATATATATAAGCAAAAGGAGTTTTACTTTTAAATAATATCATACTGATGAGGGTTAATACGTATAATGAATAAAAGAAAAATTGAAGAAAAAAATTGTGAAAGGTCGAATAATAAGGCCTTGTTAATCCGAAAAATGCTTGTGATTTTAAAAGGGCCAGCCTTGAGAACTGGCTAAAATTGTGTGTTACATAGTAACCTAACCCATAGAGAGAGTTTCCATTGCCCTGCGTTTTAATATTAACCTCATAGTCTAGTGTAGGAACATCACAAATTATTCTTTCATCTTTAAAAGGTAATAGTATATCAATACCTCCACCCAGCCCTATTGCAAAATTTAGTATGGTTAATGCGATAATTGAAAGAAATGTAAAAAGCATTGCCCTGGTTACCGGTTTTAGATCTTTTAAAAGATAAAAATACAGGTAAATAATAGTAGCTGCGATAAAAAAGATACCGCTGGGCCTGGTTAAACATAAGGCAACCAATAGAATTAGTTGCACTAAGATTTTATAGCCGGTATATTTTTTTATTGTAAGTAGATAACAGGAATATATTATGGAGAGACTGAAAAATATTGATTCAGTATATATAAATGTATTATAAGACTGGTATGGAAAGCAAATTGCCAATAACAGGCATCCCGCTAAAGCAATTTTATTTGATGTATAAAGCGATATTAAAAATTTGTATAAAACTAATAAGGCAATAAGATTCAGAATAAGATGGATAGCAATAATAAATCCAAAGCCAATATTGAGTTTTAATTTTAGAATTACAAGAGATATCTCTGTCAGATACATATTAAACAGGGGGGAGCTGAATTTTCCGGATGCTATCCATTTGTTCGCTTCGCTAATTACTCTTAATCCTTCTCCATCTGTTTTTATTCCATAGGTAAATAATAAACAAGTTTGGACTATTAGCCAGATTAGTAGAAGTGATAATAAATCCTTTCTTTTCCAAAATTTATGTTGTAATAAATCCATTGTTATATACTATTCAGTTATCTAAAATAACTGAATATTTAATTTTTTGCTTTTTCAATTGTATTTTGTTTATAATTAAATTTATTTTTTAAATTCATAAACGGCTTCTCAAAAAACTGATAACTTAAAATTGATACAACAAATGTAAGTACTAAGCAAATTGTCAAAGCCATAATTTGAGATGTTATTCCTGTAATTGAGGTAAATAAGATGCCAATTTTGGGTAATAAAAGTATTAATAGGAAAGCATGGAATACATACAGGCTATAGGATATCTTTCCGGTATAAACAAGCCATTTATTGCTGCATACATAATTTAAAGTTGGATTGATATTTTTTACGCAAAAAAATAACCAAGTCGAAAAATGAATCCCTGCAATCGTACATCCGAAATTTTTCATAAAATATCCAGCTTTGTCAAAGGAGTGGTCTCCAATTCCTAATGAAATAAATATTAATGATGTAACTACAAATACTATAAACATTTTTTTATTTGTGAGCCAATCAGCTTTATACCTTAATAAGCAATAAAGTAAAGAACCAGCGGCAAATGAATCAAGCCTGCATAATGTGTTGTGAAAAAAGGGGAATGGATGTAATGAACCTACATTTTCTATATGTATATTATAACCAAGTCTAAATAAAAGGGAAAAAAGTAAAGTGCTTACGCATAATGCGATCAGTTGCCTTTGATTTTTGCAGATCCATATCAAGAAAGGCCATACGAGATAGATTTGTTCATCAATGGCAAGTGTCCATGTATGATTTATATGTTGAGGGTTCGGTAAACCTGAATTAATAAAATACCAGTTTTGTGTATAGGTGAGAAAATAGATGATGTTGGATTTGAAATATGTGAATATTTCCGGATGAAGGGTCAATACATAAACATAAAGCGAGAATAGAAAAATTAGTAAATAGTAGAGTGGGAATATTCTCAATATTCGCCGCATGTAAAATTTTTTAAAATACTTTGGATCGTCTTTAGTTTCAACCAATATGCCCGTAATTAATAATCCTGACAATGCAAATAGCAAATCAATACTTGTCCATAAAACAGTTGTGTTTACTATTTCGCCATAAAAATGATGAATTATTACCATTAAGATACCTATAGCCCTTAGGCCATCAAGATTTCGGTGATTTGTATTGGTAATTGTAAAAGTTTTCAAAAAATTGAATTTATAATTTAAAGCTTTGTATACACTATTTAAGTTGCCTGGAACATTCTTTGAAATTTAAGGTAAACGAATTTTTCTTTTTAAAAAGTATCTTTCATAATAGTTAAAACTTAAATAACTGATTAAATAAGTTGTAGGAAAACAAATAAGAACATTAATCGTATGGAGGATTGAGTTACCAGGGGTAAAGCTTACATAAGCAAAAGCTTTATTTAACACTGTAAATCCTATTAAGAATAAAGGCCAATGAAAAATATATATGCCGTAGGAAATTCGACCCGTAAACTTCAGGAAATTAAGTGAAGTAATATAATTGATGAGAGTATTTGTTTTTAACAAAGTAAGCTGTAATAAACCTCCATAAACGATTGCAATAACTGTATAACCAACTGTGTTAACAAAAATCGTGTTTTTGCCAGCAGTTTTACTAATTAGGATACCTATAATTAAAATTAAAAGTGCTGGACCCGCAAAGATTTTAGTAAATAATGAGGACTTATTTGTAACTGTTTTATTTTCAAATAAAAGGTACATTATAAAACCAATAAATAACGAATCCATTCTGAAGAACGTATTCCAGTATATCCTTCCATATTCATCATTTACAATGAAGAAATAATAGTATAGGCAGCGTGTTACAAGTATCAGCACAATAAAAAAAATCCCGGTGTTTAGTAATTTTCTCTTTTCTTTTATTAAAATAACAAAAAGAGGAAATATAATGTAAAATTGTTCTTCTGTGGCAATAGACCAAAGGTGATTTAATTGAATGCCAATTGTTGGGTAATTAAAAATGTATGTCCAGTTTTGAACAAAAAGAAAAAATTGCCACCAATGGTTATTATAAAATGTAAAGGAATCTAAAGTTTCTTTTGATGAAAGTAAAAACCACCCGGCAAAGAACAATATTAAAAAACTGAAATATAGCGGCACAATTCTTAAAAACCTGTTCCTGTAAAATTTCAATAATATTTTCTTATCATCTAAAAAAGGCAGTAACCTGCCTGTTATTAAAAAACCTGATAAAACAAAAAACAGATCAACACCGCTCCATCCAAAATTGCAGATTATATTATCCGGAAAAAAATGATAACACATAACCATTAAAATGGCGATGCCACGTAACCCATCAAGCTGAGGTATATGTTTAGCTGTTTGTATAGTTGTTTCAGGATGCAAAGAATAGAGTTAGTGAGATTTTAGATTCATCAGCCTTGCCACATATTTCCCCACTACATCCCATTCAATATTTACGGTATCGCCTTCTCTAATGTTGCTCATATTAGTATGCTCATAGGTATATGGTATAATAGCCACGGTAAATCGGTTGTTTGTAATATTAAAACAGGTTAGGCTTATCCCATTAACAGTTATTGACCCTTTTTCAATAATAGAGCCGGCAAATTTTTCAGGAAATGCAAATGTAAATTCCCAGCTACCCGCTTTTGCTGCTATTTCAATACATTCGGCAACACAATCCACATGCCCCTGTACAATATGCCCATCCAGGCGTCCATTAAGTTGCATACAGCGTTCCAGGTTTATTACAGTTCCTGCCTGCCAGCTACTTAAATTGGTCTTGAGCAGTGTTTCTTCAATGGCCGTAACCCGGTGCATACCGGCCTTGATCTCTTCAACAGTTAAACATACGCCGTTGTGGCTCAGGCTTTGGTCAACTTTCAATTCATCTGTGAAGGCGCTTGATACCCAAAAGGTTTTATTGCTTCCAGTGCTGCTGATCTCGGTAATAAGGCCTGTATTTTCAATTATTCCTGTAAACATGCTGTAAATTTCGGATTTTGTTGCAAAGAATTTCATTATTTAAAAATTTCTGCTATCTTTGCGCCCTTAAAATCACCTAAAGGAGGTATATATTATATGTTAATTATTGATTCAAAAGATTGCGAAAACATCGACAAAGCGCTCAAAAAGTACAAAAAGAAATTTGAGAAAAGCAAAATTCTATTACAATTGAGAGAAAGACAGGCTTTCATCAAGCCATCAATCCGTCGTCGCAAGGAAGTATTGAAAGCTGTTTACAAAGAACAGGTTTCTGCAGGTAAATTCGACTAAGATTATTTTAATCAGAATATATTAAACTGATACCCGGTTATCATAACTTTGGGTATCAGTTTTTTTATGCAGCAAAGCGTAGTCCACAGCATACAGCATTTTCTCGATTACCTTAAATTTCAAAAAAGGTATTCACAGCATACGATCATTTCTTACAGCAACGACCTGAATTCTTTTTTTAATTTCTTAATTCAGCAATTTGGCGATACGCCGCTTGCCGATATTAAAACAATATTTATCAGGTCCTGGCTGGCTGAGCTTAAGGAGCACGGGATGGAATCGAAGAGCATTAACCGTAAGATATCAACCCTTAAATCATTTTTTAAGTACCAGTTAAGGCAGCAGACCATTACGGTAAGCCCCATGACGGCCATCATATCGCCTAAAATAAGTAAACGGTTACCACAGTTTGTAGATACAAAAGATATTACGACCCTCTTAACACATGTTGAATTTCCGGATACCTGGGAAGGTAAAACTGAGGAGTTGATCTTACGCCTTTTTTATAATACCGGTATAAGACAGGCTGAATTGGTAGGCTTGAAAGAGATCGATATTTCTAAAAGTAACAGTAGCATTAAAGTTTTGGGTAAAGGCAATAAAGAACGCATTATTCCGGTAAGTAATCAATTAATGACACGTATGCAGGAATATATGTCGGATAAAAAAAAGCAGCATGAAGTGTATGATAAAAATTTCCTGTTGATAACGGCATCCGGGAAACAATTATATCCCCGGTATGTTTATAATGCTGTTAATAAATACCTGGCGATGGTAACTACCATTGACAATAAAAGTCCACACGTATTGCGCCATACTTTTGCTACCCATTTAATGAATGGCGGGGCCGAACTGAATGCAGTAAAGGAACTGCTTGGCCATAGTAGCCTTGCAGCTACACAGATATATACCCACAATACCATTGAAAAACTTAAGGATATCCATAAAAAGGCCCACCCAAAGGCCTGACGGTGCAAAAATACCCGGATCAAAGTATACTATCCCGGTGCAAAAATCCGTTTAAAATTTACCGGATTATTACAATTATTTTTTTTGAAGAATGGTCATAAGTCAGTAACTTCATTTAACAAATAAAATCTACGCAGCACTCCATTTTAAAATCGCCTATGCCATAATATCTACCCGGTTCTTTCACATTATTTTTCACCCCCGATAGCTATCGGGATAAAATCAGAAGGTATGAACGTAAACATTCAGACAGTGCACTTTGATGCAGACATTAAATTGGTATCTTATATTGAGAAAAAACTTTCAAAACTTACCCAGTATCACGACAGGATAACAAAGGTAGATGTGTATTTAAAGCTTGATAATATAGTACACACCATAAAAGATAAAGTTGCAGAGATCAAAGTTCTTATCCCGCGCCATGAGTTTTTTGTAAAACAGTCTTCTAAATCATTTGAAGAAAGTTTTGACGCGGCAATGGAATCAGTTATTACACAAATAAAAAGAAAAAAAGAAAAACAAGCGGCATAAAAAACAGCTTTAAAAATCCAGCCTCCCGCATGATCGGGGGGCTTTTTTATTCCTTTATTCACATTTTATTAAATCCCGATAAAAAAATTCAATTCAAAGTTTTGGTATTAAGCATTTTCTCTTACCTTTGCCTTCCCAAAAAAAAGGGGTGCTTTTGCATAAGCCTTATTTTTTGAAAATCAGTTCTTTACAGTAATGCCGAAGTAGTTCAGTTGGCCGTAGATTTTCGCTTTGAGGTACGAGAAGCAGAAAATCAAGGTCCCGAAGCATTTCGGGATAGCGCATATAAGCCGAAGTAGCTCAGTTGGTAGAGCAGCTGATTTGTAATCAGCAGGTCGCTGGTTCGACTCCAGTCTTCGGCTCAGGGAT
>JBDSGK010000091.1:0-10942 GCA_039919015.1 Ferruginibacter sp. | reverse complement strand
AAATGTCGTACATAAAAAATGAAAATGATTTTCTTCAAAAATCCGGTCTTAAAATCTGAAATAGTGATTGAGAATTTATGTTGATGGAATTTGGATCGCTGGTGAACAATATGCCTGAAAGACTCTTCTCAGCCCGATCCAGTAGCAATATTACGCTGTTTTTTTAAAAAATAGGATTTTTTTTGATGGATGGATTTTGTCTGAACCCGGATTTTGGTGGATTTTGGGATTAAATCGATCTCTACATCCTTTTAATCCGGGCAAATCACCGTTCAGAGAAAATGCCCCTTCAGACAAACGCTTATCTTTGCAATCCAAATAATAAATATGTTCAATAAAAGGATCAGGATCAAAGACCTGTTGGCCACAGATAAAGCCAACTACGAAGCAACGGTGATGGGATGGGTACGTACATTCCGCAACAGCCAGTTCATAGCCCTCAACGATGGCAGTACCAATAATAATTTACAGGTGGTGGTAACGCTGGGTATGCTTGACGAATCTGTTTTAAAAAATATTACACCGGGCGCCTGTATCAAAGCAATTGGCGAAATAATCCCTTCATTGGGCAAGGGGCAAAAAATAGAACTGAAAGCCAGCTCCATAGAAATACTCGGCGAATGTGATGGCGAAAAATATCCATTGCAGTTAAAGAACCGTCCGAGCCTGGAATATTTAAGGGAGATCGCTCACCTGCGTTTCCGTACCAATACCTTCGGATCGGTATTCCGTGTGCGTCATGCTTTGGCTTTTGCCATTCATAAATTTTTTAATGATAAGGGATTTGTTTATTTACATACACCCATCATCACGGCAAGCGATGCCGAAGGTGCAGGCGAAATGTTTAAAGTAACATCGTTGCCTTTGGATGGAACAGCACTAAAAAATGAAGACGGCTCAGTAAATTATAAGGAAGATTTTTTTGGCCGCAGTACCAACCTTACCGTAAGCGGACAACTGGAAGGTGAATTGGCCGCCATGGCATTTAGTGATATTTATACTTTCGGGCCAACATTCCGTGCCGAGAACAGTAACACAGCAAGGCATCTTGCCGAGTTCTGGATGATAGAACCCGAAGTTGCTTTTAATGACCTGGAAGATAATATGAACCTGGCAGAAGAATTTATCAAGTACGTGATCAGCTATGCCATGGAAAATAATAAAGATGACCTGGAATTTTTAGCCCAGCGTTTGGAGGAGGAGGAAAAACAAAAACCACAGATCGAAAGAAGTGAAATGGGCTTGCTTGAGAAATTGACTTTTGTTGTTGATAATGATTTTGAGAGGCTAACCTATACCGAGGCCATCGAAATATTAAGAGAGAGCAATCACAATAAGAAAAAGAAATTTCAATACCTGATAGAAGGATGGGGAACCGACCTGCAAAGTGAACACGAACGTTACCTGGTTGAAAAGCATTTTAAAAAGCCGGTGATACTGACTGACTATCCAAAAGAGATCAAGAGTTTTTACATGCGGCAGAATGATGATGGAAGAACAGTAGCGGCCATGGACATTTTGGCGCCGGGCATTGGCGAGATCGTGGGGGGCAGCCAGCGGGAAGAACGCATGGATAAACTTACAGAACGCATGAAAGAACTGAATATCCCCGCCGAAGAATTATGGTGGTACCTGGATACAAGAAAATTTGGTGCTTGTCCGCATGCCGGCTTTGGGCTTGGTTTTGAGCGGTTGGTGCAGTTTGTTACAGGTATGAGTAATATCAGGGATGTAATTCCTTTCCCGAGGTATCCAAAGAGTGCGGAATTTTAAATAAATTAAACATTAAGAATATTTTCTACTCCCTTACTCTGAGAAATTGCTAATGCTGTATGAGTTAAAGGAATTTTAATTCTTCATTTTTAATTGCTCGTACGTTTCCGCATTCTTCACCGGCTGTATCGGCTGCTTCAGATATTCGCTCCAAACTTTTGTAAATGATGCCCCATAATAAAAGATAAGCGAAGAATAAAAAAGAAACAGGAGTAAAAAAACAATGGAAGTTGAAGCTCCATATACAGCGCCGATATTACCATGAAGCAAAAGCCATTTCAATACAACCACACCTATATTATACAAGATACTTGTCAATACTCCCCCGGTTACCGCAACACGCCAGTTGGGTTTGCCATCGGGCAGGTAACGGAATAATACCGTAAACCATATGGATACAATGATAATAGAAACCAAAGTTGACAGGGTTCCGATCATATAAAATCCTGCAACCGGGAATATATCATCCAGGTAATTACCGAAAATAACTTTAAGGCTTTCTGCAGCAAGGGTTGCCATAAACAATAACCCGGTAAAGAGAATAACCAGCGTAGATTTAAACCTGGTCATCAATGCCATCTTAAATCTTTTATCACCCGTTTTCCGCATCCCCCAAACCTGGTTGAGCGAACTTTGTATCACTTTAAATAAGGTGGTGGCAACAAATATCATAAACAAAAAACCTCCAATGGCAAGGGGTATGTTGCTTGCCAGTCCACGAAACCCACGCAAAATTTCCACCACCAGCTTCACTGTGTCTTCGCCCACAATTTGGCCGAGTTGTAAAAATAATTGGGTGCTTATCGTTCGCTTGTTGAATAGTAAACTTAGCAGTTGTATCAGTAATAATAAAATGGGAGGGAGTGCAAAGCTGGTAAAAAAAGCTGTTGCCCCTGCCAGGCGAAGCGGATCATTTTTTATCAATACCCTGTAGGCATTCACCAGTGCAATGCCTGCGTTTTTTATTTGTAGGTGTAATTTCATGTTATTAATGAAGAATTAAATTCAAAAGTAAAAAGTAAAAAGTAAAAAATTTCAGCTTAATACGCTGCGAAATTGCAAACACGCTCTGAATTAAAGGAATTTTGATTTTTTAATTTTGATTTTTTAATTCTCTACTCATCTCTTCCACAAGACCCCCTTCCTTCAAATCCTGCCCCAACTCCCAAAACATGATCCCTCCCAATTTTTTCCTTCTCACAAATTTTGTTTTTGCTTTAATGGATCTTTTATCATCAAAGGTTGCAAATAGTTTTTGACTGCTGTTATATTGATAAGGCGCCATTGCTTTTTTGTCCCAATAATATCTAAAGCCCGAAGTGTCGCTGAAGTAATTTGTAAAATCGGAGTAAGCAATACCCCGTTTAAATTTTCCCGGCTGGTACAAACCGTGGTTGGTATCGGACACATTTTCCCAAACACGGGCATACATGGCTGCGCCAATGACCAGTTTGTTGGCCGGTACTCTTTTATCCAGCAGCCAGTTCACAGCTTTGCTGGTCGATTCCTGTCCGGCCCGGTAGCCATGCAGCGGCGTATGGTGGCCGGTTACGGTAGCATATCCTCCCACCAGGTCATAGGTCATCAGGTTCACAAAATCAACAAGCGGCATTACTGCATCCCAGTCAATCGATTGCTCCAGGTATTTTACAAAACCACCCGCAGCAAAAGTTAAGAGATGATCATTACCCATTTCCTGCCGGAGTGCTTTAACCAGTTCGGTAAAATTATTTTTATCGGCTGCATTATATGTATGTCCCGGGTAACCTTCAATAGCCGGGTATTCCCAATCCAGGTCAAGCCCGTCGATACCGTATTGCTTAAAAAGCGCAACGGTTGTTTTGGCAAAATTTTTACGGTGTTCGTCACTGGCAAACAGTTCGCTGCAGGGTGCACAGCCGCTCCAGCCGCCGATAGACACCATGATCTTTAACTGCGTATTTTCTTTCTTTAGCTCTACCAACTGCTTCAAACTATTTTCCTGGTCTTTGTTATGAAAGGTGAGTGTATCGTTTTGTATTTTAAGAAAACTAAAAATGACATGCGTTAGTTTGTTGAACGGCCATTGTTTAATAGCGGAGCCGGGACCGGTGTAGTAGGCGATGATCTTGTAGGGCTGTGCGGAAAGGGATAGACAGAAAAAAAGAAAAAGAGGGAGGAAGATTTTTTTCATGGAGGGAAGGTAGGGCATTGTTATTTATTTTGTTGTTCAGATATAAAAAATCAAGGATTTAAAAAAGAATGAGTAGAAAGATATAGTAACTTCAACGATAGATGAATAAACAAACGGGATCATGGAAAAATACATTAGCCAGCTCCTTGCCGATATTGCTTACGCAACCAAAAATGTAAGTCTGCCTTTTATGGAAAAGGGACTGGATCTGCAGGACTGGATCAGCGATGAGGAAGAAGATAAAACTGCCCCTGTAAGAAACCTGCAAGATTGGACGGGCATTACACAAGAGAGCCTTCCGCCTGCCACTATGCTTAATGATGAACAAACACAACAACTTTTAGGCGCCTTAATAAAAATGCTGGATGCTTATAACTGGTCATTTGTATTGCAAACACAGGTACCGGAGCATATCCAGTATGCAACCATCCGGGATAATTTTGATCAGCAGGCAAAATTAAAACGCCTGCACATGGGTTTCTTTCAACTTTGTAAGGCCGGTACTGAACATGGCAAATGCGCTTTGGGTGAATACTGCCAGTGTACATTTTATGCTAACTATTTTTCGGGTTTTGTTGATGATGAGTTAAGCACCCAGGAACAACGGGCAAGGGAGCTGGAAATTGAGATCAATCACATCAAACGAAAATATGGAGAAGCGTGGATGAAATACTATCCCTATCACCTGGATATAAACTATGATGACGAAAACGGAAATCCATATAATTATGATTTCAACAACGAGGATGAGAATGAAGATAACTGGTGGCGGAAGTAACTTAATAATTAGAAAAATCAACCTCCATGAAACTCACCTCATACATCATCCTACTCGCCTCTCTTGCCTTAATAATCTACGGCTATTGAGGCGCTTTTACCACAGCCGGTAATAAAGTATATGATGAAATGGATGCCTTCTACCCCTTCTTTATGCTGATCGGCGGCGTGGTGTTGTTGATCGTTTTTTTGACCCTGTTTTTTCTCAACAGGAGAAGGGTAAAAAAATGATACTGACCCGGCCTTTGCGTCACAATCTAAAAATTTCTTTTTCTGCCTTGTAAAATTATTTAGTTATTTTTCAATTATGATCAGGGCACTATTACTTTTATTCTTTACTACAGCCGCCAAAGCACAAACACTACAGCTTAAGCTAAATGTTTTTCCTACAGATAATATTGTGCAGATGGAATATAATAAGGAAGAAAACATTTTATTGACAGCCACACCAAACCAGGTTACTCTTTGGGATACAGAAAAACGAAGATTGCTTGAGGATATCAGGCTTAATAATATACAGTCAGCCTACATCAATAAGTTCAATGATCTAATCATTTTTTTTCAGGACAGTGTTATCTGCTACCACATTAATAAAGATATTGTTGCAACCAATACTTTTAAAAAGCCCTTAAAGGCCAGGATCATTCCCACACTGTCGGGAAGGTTCGTTTGGTTTGCCAAAGAAGATGAAAAAAAAAGGCCGGGGCCAAAGAAATATAATTCCCAAATTGACAGCCTGCTAGCCCTTGCAGATCTTGATAATCAAGTAGATGTTATACAGGATACCGGCAGGTATACAAAAGTAGGCTCTCTTTTTTATAAAGTAATAGCACTACTATCTCCAAACCTCGTACTTGAAGAAAGTAGGGATTATATTTCGCAAAAGGGAGAATATACTTATTTGGGGTACGTGAATACCCTTGATACAAAACAAAAAGTTTATTCTTTTCAATTACCCCGCAATTACATTACTTATGCCAATTACCAGGAGCTAGATATATTTGCCATTGCGTCTGAAACAAGTATTGACTTCCATGCCTGGAAGGAAAACAGGTCCTGGCATTTTCAAGACAGCTCTATTAAAAACATACAGTGCATAGCGTTTATTAAAGGAACGGACCTTGCGGCCATTGGCACCAAAAACGGAAAAGTGCTTATCATTAACTGGAAGAATCAGCAACTGGTGACCCGGTATAATATTTCCGGTTATCCTATTAGTGGTTTAAAGTACAGTGATCGTAAAAAACAGCTTGCGATATCTTTCGCCAATAAAATTTCATTTATTCAGGTAAATGAGGAAAGGATACTTAATTCATCTATTGCTAATGCTGCTTCCGGAATTAAATTTTCAACGAGCAAAAACGGAAGATTTATTTCTCTTTTAAGCCCATCCGGGAAATTACTGGTATTTCAGTTCCCGGAATTAAGGATACCTTATTTTACAGCAACGGGAATTGCCGAATTTTCTATATCCAATGATGAAACACTTATGTTGGTAAAAGACAGCATCCAAAAAAAATCATCTATATATTCATTAACCCGTTCAAATCCGCAATTTAAATCCCAACATGAATATTTCCCTCTAACATCTGAATATATACATGCCCCGGGCCCTGAGGTTATCATTGACAGCCAGTATATTCTTCGCCAAAATTTCGAATTTGAAATAATAGATCTGCAGGACCCACTGAATAAGTATAGCATTGCGAGGTCGGGAGATCATACCATTGGTGCTTATCATATCAAGGATCGGTTTATGTACGCCATTACAGGGAACAGGAAGTTGATAAAATATGATCTTGAGAGAAAAAAGAAATTATATACAGTTAATGATTTTTCAAATCCCTGGGATTACACCAGAATAAGCGCTGATGGAAAACTCCTCCTTGTATGGAAAAAGGATATTGAAGTATTTGACGCGGAAAAGGGTAAAAAGATATTAACGCTGCCAAATAATATTGACAAATGGCATTATGATGGAGCGGCATTTATTGATGGTGATTCTAAAATTATTGGCTGGGGTTATAACTGGCTCCAGGTTTTTGATACTAAAACGGGTACCGTTCTTTTAACTATGAAAAGAAACCTGCAATTTTTAAAAGATATCAGTAATGCGCCGGTGACAGGTTATCTATTTTTAAATTTTCAAACATATACAGAGATCGTAACGCTGGAGGGATTAAAAAAGGTAGCTGGGTTTAACCTGATATCCAACCAATTTGCTCTTTTTTCATATTCTGCTGATGGCCTGTTTGATGGCGATGAAAAACTTACGAAATATATTCATTATGTAGCCGACGGAAAAATAATTCCTGTTGATGCAGTGTATAATCATTTTTATACGCCGGGGCTTTTAAAAGCAATTTTCTCCGGTCAAACACCGCCAAAACCAGATCTCAATATCCGGTCTTTATTTCCAGAACCGGTTACCTCAGTTTATAAAAGCACGAAGGATACCAGGGGATTGACCATTTCCGAAAAGGGAGAATCTGTTTCACAGGCAGAGTATTCCGTATCCGTAAGATCTATAAACCAGGGAGGGGGTATTTCAGAAGTGCTTTTATTTCAGAATCATAAATTGGTACAAAGCTGGAAGGAAAAATTTGCAGGGGATACTATCATGTTAAATTTCAATTTAAAATTATTGCCCGGAGCAAATATTATTAAAGCCGTGGCTTTAAACACGCAGGGCCTGGAGTCGCTGCCTTCGGAATTGAATGTTAATTACAAAGATGAAGGCAAAGCAAAAAAAGCAAGTTTATATTTATTGGTGATCGGCATTAATGAATATAAAAATGCCAGTTATAAATTAAACTATGCAGTGCCTGATGCTTTAAGTATCAAAGAAAAGTTTGCTGCAAACGGATCTTTATTTGATTCAACACATACCTATTACATTTTTGACAGTTTGGCTTCAAAAAAAAATATAGAATCTGCATTTACTGAGATCTCTGCAAAAATTACTGAAAAAGATGTTTTTATTTTTTATTACGCCGGGCATGGTTTTATTAACCATGATAACGGCTCTACATTCTATCTGGTTCCTTACGATGTAACACAAATGTACCAAGGGGCTAATAAAAGTCAGGACCATCTTCTGTTTTCAGATAAAGACCTCAAACAACAATCAATCAGGATAAAAGCTCAGAAGCAAGTATATTTTCTTGATGCCTGTAACTCCGGTGGCGCACTTGATCAGCTAAAGCAACGTGGATTATCAACAGAACAGGTTTTTTCACAGTTAGCCAGGAGCACAGGTACTTATTGGGTTGCAGCAGCTACAGCAAACCAATATGCCAATGAGATAAAAGAGCTCGGCCACGGGATCTTTACATATTCACTGGTTAATGTGCTGTCGGCAAAAAGGACACAGGATCAGGTAATTACTATACAGGGACTAATTGCAGAACTAAATAAGCAGGTACCGGAGTTGAGTAAAAAATATAAAGCATCCAGTCAGTATCCTGTATCTTTTTCTTTCGGACAGGACTTTCCAATTTTTATAGTTAATTAATTTCTTACCAAATTACTCAGGCAAAACTCTTCCAGGCTTTTGCGATTGGCTTATATGCTGGTACCCGGTGGCAGCACTCGCCGTTCTCCGAAGCAATAAATCTTTTGAAAAGCCAGATTTTTTTTTGATCCTCCGTATCATCATGCGCCATATCCTCGCTAAATAACTGCCGTTTTATATTATCTTTAATCAACTAAAACCGGAGCTGCCCAATGAACAAGGTTCTGTTTCGAACGCTGATACTGATACTGCACACCCTGCTTAATTTTTTTATTGTGAGTTATGTGATGGATTATGATCTGACAGGATCCTGGTTACGCATTACTTTATTTGTGTTACTCTTGCTGGTACTGCTGTATTTTTTTGTGCTGCATATTATTGCTTATAGTAAACTTGTAAAACCTAAATAACATGATATCTGCCATTGTTTTTGTATTTGCTTTTTTACTGGCGGGCCTCCTGCTGGGTATCTTTAAAAGACAATCATATATTACCGAAACCCGTAAGATCCGTGTGGCTGGCCTGGTACGTGCCATCCTGGCGTTTTTTATCGCCTTTGTAGTGGTAGCCATCAACCCCATTGACATAGAAAGGATAGATGCCGGCCATGTGGGTATTAAAGTGAGCAATGTGGGCGATAACCGTGGCGTAGGTAAAACTGAATATGTAACAGGATGGGTATTTTACAACAGCTGGATATCCCGCATTTACGAATTTCCCATACACCAGCAGCACATAGATTATGAAGCTGCCGATATTGTAACCCGTGGTGGTTTCAGGGCTACTATTAAACCTTCGTTCAATTATTCCATCAATGCCGGTAATGTGGCCGATATGTTTCAAAATCTCCGTGTGGGTGTAAAAGAAATGGAACAGGGCTGGTTAAAGAATGCCATTGTGGGATCCGTTAATGATGTGGCCAACCGGTATACGGTGGATTCTATTTTTAACCACCGCGAAGAATTTGAATCTGATATTGTGAAGGAATGCAATAAGCGTGTTTCCAAATGGTTCAATGTATCGCAGTTGCGTACCAATATTATTCCGCCTACCGAAATATCAGAATCTATTATTGCTAAAACCCGTGCTATACAGGAAGTGCAGGTGGCTGAGAACAGGCGCCAGGTAGCTATTGCCGATGCTGAAAGAAAAATTGCAGAAGCCCGTGGTGACTCTGCACAGGCGGTGATACAGGCAGCAGGCAGGGCCGAAGCCATTCGCAAAGAACAGACTTTTTTAACCCCGCTCTATATTGATTATATCAAAGTGCAAAAATGGTCAGGCCAGGTGCCTACTACAGTTGCGGGTGGCAATACCGGATTTATCATGCAGTTACCTAAAGACGGTGGTAACTGATAACCCAACAGCTTGCAGCTTTAAAAATAATTATTTTCCTTCGCGTGGTTTTAATGAAATATGACGAAGATCAGTATCAGCTGAATTGTAGGACCCATATTTAATCAGTTCATACTTTAAAACTATCTCATTAATTGACCATATCTAATTCGGGTACGGTTATTGATTTATCATAAGTTCATTAAAACGATAACAAGATGGATCAAAAGCAATTTGGGGTGTGGATGGATGGACAGCACGCCACCGTAATAGGACCCGATGCCGAAACCGGGGCACTGAAAGTACTTGCCCAGGTAACCAGCGAAGAGGTTTCGCCAAGCCCCAGTAATAAGAACATGAACAATCAAAAAATTATGCACCAGGCAAAATTTTTTAAGGAAATAAGTTCATACCTGACAAACGCTACGCACCTGCATGCTACAGGCACCGGGCAGGCCCAGGAACAGTTCATGCATTACCTGGCAGATACCCCGCAGTTTAAGCATACGAAAACCGAAGAATCAACAGCCAATAAGATGAGTGATGAAAGGCTGGTAGAATTCTTTTCGGAAAAATTTAATTAGTATGAAAAATAAAATTATAAACGGTTGTCAGCCTGAGCCTGTCGAAGGCGGGGTTCAATAAATAAATACCGGTTTCTACAATCCCGATAGCTATCGGGACTGACAGTTTTTTAAATTAATGTATTACTTAAAATAAAATACCATGGATAATACAGAAAAGAAACACCTGATGGAAAAAATGATGCGGGAGCTCCAGGACATTGTAAACAGCCAGACCTCCCTGCTCAAAAAAATTGCCCAGCTGGAAGCAGAGAACATGAACCTTGGCAACAGCGTACTGGAAAATCGCCTGCCTGATATTCATGGTAAGGTTGACGAAGGCATTACTGAGATCAGCAAGGTGATGGAAGAGTTCACCGAGGCTACAGACAAATTCATTTCCGATAATAAACTAGAGGAAGTGTTGCCAGAACAGGGGACCTGATCATGATGCACCGCCCTAAAGGGCGGCGCAATTCATTTACCTGTTAGCCTCACTCAACCAGTGAAATTGCCTTTCGGCCAGTTGAAAATGACGGGCCGATCTTTTAAGTTCTATAAATACAGCGTCATTTCTTTGCTTACCCCAAAGCTGTATGGTATTGCTGTCGGGTAGTTGGTAATGCAACGAAAATAAATTGGTTGCAGCCTGTCCGTTCTTTTTAAAATTGATGATGGGTTGCAATGTATCCACATCAAAAACAAAATATCCCCGGCCATATCTTCTCCTGAACATGGTATCACTTGTATTGATGCTGCCCATGCCATTGTTCTCAATGATCAGATCCTTCCAGCGCATGGTATCGG
>JBDSGK010000090.1:0-9959 GCA_039919015.1 Ferruginibacter sp. | reverse complement strand
TAGGTGCTGATAGCGGTGGTGCAGCTTCTGCCCAGGCCCTTTCAGTAGGTATCTCCGAGGCCCTCTATAATACAGCTCTGGGTATTGGTACATCTGCATTTGCCATTATGTTCTACAACATATTTACTACAAAGATCGATGGGATAACTTATGGTATTGATGAGTCTGGATTTACTTTAACACAAACTTTTGCTTCTCTGTACAAATAAGGGTATGGATTGCTCAAGCTTTTGCATCTTAAAGAAAAATTAAAAACAGATAAACATGCCAAAAATTAAAATACCACGAAAGAGTACGAACGTCGATATGACGGCTATGTGTGATGTGGCTTTTTTGCTGTTGACATTTTTTATATTGGCAACAAAACAAAAACCACCCGAAGTACTTTCGGTTAAAACGCCAACTTCTGTATCAAGTATAGCTACGCCGGAGAAATCAATATTAATTACACTTACCAAAGAAGGTAAAGTATTTTTAATGCTGGGTGATGACACTAAGAAAGCGGCAATCATAGATGATTTTAATACAACCAGGGGGCTCCAGTTAACGCCTGCGGAACTTGCTAAACTTAAAAAGTCAGAATATATAGGTTTGCCGGTTAATAAACTGAAATCAGCATTAAATATGCAGCAGGAGATCCCCGCCAATTTAATGGATGGAATACCGGTTGACAGTTCTAATAATGAGCTGACTTATTGGATGCGTAGCGTAACCAATGCTTATAAAGGTGAAGATCAGAATAAGTTACAGAGTATGATACTGGTTAAAGGTGATGGCGAAACACTTTACCCGGTATTTAAAAATGTAAAGGAAGCTTTTAAAGCCAATGAGATCTTTAAGTTCAGGATTGTAACAGAAGGAGAGCAGGTACCCCCCGGTTCTGAATTGTATAAGACCGGAACTAAAAAAGAATAAAGTATTAATAAAAAAAAATAATTATTATGGCAGAAATGGATACCTCGTCGGGTGGCGGACATAAAAAAGGCCCCGGCGTCAAAAAATCAAAAAAACTTTCTACCCGTGTTGATCTTACTCCCATGGTTGACCTGGGATTCCTGTTGCTTACTTTCTTTGTGTTTACAACAACGATGGCACAATCAACAGCCATGCCCATGAATGAACCCAAGGATGATCCGAACCAGCAACTAAAGGTAAAAAATTCGGGAGCCATGACCATTTTATTGGGAAAAGGCAACCAGGTATATTATTATTACGGACAGTTAATGCCCGAAACCATTAGCCAGGACTTTAAAAGCACCAATTTTAAAGGGATCAGGGCATTGATATTGGAAAAGAAAAAAAGTACACCGATTGATGACCTGATGTATATCATTAAGTCAGACGAGAAATCGACCTTTAAAAATGCGATTGATATACTGGATGAAATGACAATTTCGGCGGTACCGCCCGGGCATTATGCCGAAGTGGCCATGGTACCGGTAGAAAAAATGCTGATCAAATCAACCGAAGATGCAAACGGTATTAAGTAGGTTTATGGAATTGGCACAATTTTGAATCTAATTAACAAAAGAAGATTACAATGGAAGCAAATAAAATTTTAAACGCCGATATACTTGACATCATTTTTGAAGGGAAGAATAAGGAGTATGGAGCTTACCAATTAAGGAAGTCTTATAAAAAGACCCTTACCAAGGCACTTGTGATCACAGGTGCTGCATTATTATTGATCCTCGGTGGCACTGTTCTGGCTAATTTTATCAATGAAGACAGCAGTAAGGATTTTAAAACGGTGGAAACCCAGATGGCTGAGATCAAGGCAGACGAGCCACCGCCACCACCACCACCGCCACCACCACCACCACCGGAGCCACCACCACCACCTGAAATTAACCAGGTAAAATTCACCCCACCTGTAATTGTAAAAGATGAAGAGGTGAAGCCTGAAGAAAAAATTGAGGAGATCAAGGAGGATGCGGCTATCAGTAATAAAACCGTAGAGAGCGAAAATACGGTGCAGATCGTACAGGCGCCTATAGAGGAAAAAGGAACACAGGTAGTAGAAGTAAAGGTTGCTGATGATGAGAATAAGATCTTTACCAAAGTGGAAGTAGAAGCCGGTTTTCCCGGTGGAGAAGCTGCCTGGAAAAATTACCTGGAAAGAACTTTGAACAGGGATACACCAACAGATAATGGCGCTGAGCCAGGTGTATATAAAGTGATCGTTAAGTTTGTTGTAAGCAAAGACGGCAGCTTAAGCGATGTTACCTGCGAAAATGATCCCGGGTTTGGTATGTGTGCAGAAGCCATAAGGGTAATTAAAAAGACCAAGAACTGGACCCCTGCTATTCAAAACGGCCGAAATGTAAATGCATATCGCCGTCAGCCAATTACCTGGTCTGTAGCTGATTAATTTATTCCAAAAAAATATTGACTGATCCCCCGAATTATCGGGGGATTTTTTTGTTTAAAAAGTATGGATTTTTTTTAATTATCTATCTCAATACAAAACGTATTGTTATGGCAGAATTAGAAACAAACAGATCAACCGAAAAAAAGAAAAGATTCAATAAAAAATCCACCCGGGTAGATCTCACGCCGATGGTTGACCTCGGTTTTTTACTACTTACTTTTTTTGTATTTACAACTGCATTGACGCAACCCATGGCCATGAAAATTGATATGCCTTATGATAAATTAGAACCTGATGATCCGATTTGTGAATCATGTGTATTGACCGTTTTGCTTGATAAAGACAACAGGATAAAATATTATGAAGGCGCCGCTGAAAATAATCCGGTAGTAAAAGAAACAGGTTATGCACCGGAAGAAATAAGAACCGTATTCATGCAGAAAAAAGCAGCAGTAAATAAACTAAGAGGAAATGACCAGTTCATACTCATCATAAAAGCTTCGTCCGGCAGCCATTTTAAAAACTTTGTTGATATATCTGATGAGGTGACCATTTGCCAGATCAAACGATATTATATTGATGAAATGAAAGAAGCGGATAAACGGATTCTGTTTAAAAAATAATAAAACTCTGGCTAAGAGGCAAAAAGAGGAAAGGAGAAAAAAGAGTTAATGCATTGGCTGTTTTATTCTGTTTAAACCATTAGGGTGTCAGGCTGAGCTTGTCGAAGCCGGTATATTTTTTTTCTCTCTCTTTCCTCTTTCTCTCCTTTTCCCTCTTAGCCAAAAAACCTCCTTTACTCTTTTCTCTTTCAGCTCTTTGCTAACTATCTTTGCCACATGTCAAATCAAATCTCCGGTTGGGATGATACCATAGTTGCCCTGGCTACACCAACAGGCATTGGCGCAATTGGCGTTATCCGTTTAAGCGGCCCAAAAGCTATTGACATTGTAAATGAATTATTTCCTTCCAAAGACCTGAACAAAAAGCATACACATACCATTCATGTTGGCTTTATTAAAGAAGATGATGTGGATATAGATGAAGTGGTTGTTTCGTTATATAAGAATCCCAGAAGTTATACCGGCGAAGATGTTGTGGAGATCGGTTGCCATGGCAGCCCATTTGTGCAACAACAGGTGATACAGGCCTGCATACGCAAAGGCGCCAGGCTGGCAAAGGCAGGGGAGTTTACACAGCGTGCTTTTTTAAATGGCAAACTCGATCTTACGCAGGCCGAAGCTGTCGCTGATATCATTTCTTCAAACACAGCGGCTTCTCAAAGAACTGCACTGCATAATATGCGGGGAGGATTTAGTGAGATCTTAAAACAATTAAGGGAGAACCTGATCCAGTTTTCGGCATTGATAGAACTGGAACTGGATTTCAGCCAGGAAGATGTAGAGTTTGCCGACCGCAAAAAATTTTATGAACTGATCGAAGGGGCATCCATTGTTACCAAAGATCTGTTGCAATCATTTCAATTGGGCAATGTGATCAAAAATGGTGTAAGCGTAGCCATCATCGGTAAACCCAATGCAGGTAAAAGTACATTGCTCAATACTTTGCTGAATGAGAACCGTGCCATCGTTAGCGAAATAGCCGGAACAACCAGGGACACAGTGGAGGAGATCATTAATATCGATGGGATCTTATTCAGGCTGATAGATACTGCCGGCATACGGGAACACAGTACCGATGTGATCGAACTGATCGGCATAGAAAAAACCCGCGAAAAAATAAAGCAATCGGATGAAGTGATCTACCTCTTCGATGTAAATACCGAAACTGTTGCTGATATTACTGCAGCTAAAGAACTGATCTCAGCAACCAACCCGAATTTTATTTTGGTCGGAAATAAAACCGACCTGGCAGGTGAAGAAAGTACAGCAGCTAAATTTGCCGGTCATGATATTATTTATATTTCCGCAAAGGGCCTCTTGCATATAGATATACTTAAAAAACGGCTCGTCAATAGAGTGGTGGATGGAAATAGCAATACAGAAAATACCATCATCACCAATACCCGTCATTATGAAGCCCTGCAACAGGTAAATACTTCCCTCACGGATATCAGGAACGGGCTTGACCAGTGCATCACTGGCGACCTGCTGGCCCTCGACATCCGCCGCTGCCTGCATTATATTTCTGAAATAACCGGCGATGTCTCCAATGAACACGTGCTGGATTATATCTTCTCTAAATTCTGTATCGGGAAGTGATTGTTGGCTAGTACCCGAGGTGACACCTTTTTTTAAAGGTGTCACCTCTCTATCTACTACTTTTAGGGGATTGCAGGTACAAATTAATTTCACTTTTTTTACAATTGTAAGGCCGGGAACATATCCATGGTAGTTCCTGGCTTTATAAGCCAATAACAACTGTGTTAACCACCCCGGTTTGTGCAGTTGCGTGATTATCCGTTTTCAACTCAACACCCTTTAATAGTTAAATTTAAAAAAAATGAAAAAGAATTACTTCCTCTTTTTACTTGCCATGTTCAGTTGTGCAATAGCTTTTGCACAAGTACCGCAAGCCGTACCTTACCAGGCCGTTGCCCGAAATGCAGCCGGTAACCTCATTGCCAACCAAAGCATTTCGGTACGGTTAAGTATCCTGGATGGATCATCAGTTGGTCCCATGGTTTTCCGGGAATCACATACGGTGTCTACCAACCAGTTTGGTTTATTTACAGTTAACCTTGGACAGGGTACCTTACTCAATGGAACATTTCCGGGTATCAACTGGGCTGTGAATGCTAAATTTTTAAAGGTAGAATTTGACCCCGCCGGTGGAAGCAGTTTTGTAGATATGGGTACTTCTCAATTACTGAGTGTTCCCTATGCATTGTTTTCCGGTTCGGGAGGAAACTTGCCAAACGGAACTTTGGCGGGTAATACCCTGCGCTGGAATGGAAGCACCTGGATAGCAGACAATGGAATCTTCAACGATGGTAATAAAGTAGGGTTGGGAACAACAGAACCGGGCCTCGGTGTAAATCCTACCGCTAAAATTGATATTCGTGATGAGGATGGTGCTAACAGCGATATCAGTCAAACTGTTGCTGGCGGAGGATTTCCAGTATTGATATGGACGAAACAAAAAGGTACATTGGCGGCACCACAGCCAGTAAGCAAAGGCACTTTTGTGGGTGGCATACAAGGAAGTTATTTTAATGGAACAGATCATAATCTTGGTGCAGCCATATATTATGTTGCAGATACTACTTCGGCAGTTTCCTCACCAACGTCTATACAGTTCCGTACAACAGGTACAGACAGCACAAGAAATTTAACCAGGATGATCATCAAACACAATGGTAAGATAGGCATAGGCACTACTAACCCGGGATCGGGTTCCAGTCCTACAGCAAGGCTCGATATCCAGGATGAGGACGGCGCCAACAGTGATATCAATCAAACTGTTGCCGGCCCCGGCTTCCCGGTATTGATCTGGACAAAACAACGGGGTACATTGGCCGCTCCACAGGCTGTAATTAAAAATACTTTTCTCGGAGGTGTACAGGGAAACTATTTCAATGGTTCAGATTATAGTTTAGGTGCTGCCATGTATTATGTTGCAGATACAACAGCTGCAAATTCTTTTCCTGCTTCCATCCAGTTCCGCACAACAGGTGTTGATAGTGCAAGAAACCTAACCCGTATGATCATCAAACACAATGGTAAGATCGGTATTGGAACCACACAACCGGGTGTAGGCGGCAGCAACCCTTATGCCCGTTTAGACATTCGTGATGAAGACGGCAGCAACAGTGATATCAATCAACTGGTTGCCGGCATGGGTATCCCTGCAATAACCTGGGCACAACAGGCCGGAACACTGGCATCACCTGCACCCATTGTTACCGGCAGTACTTTCGGAAGACTGGATGGTAACTATTATACAGCAAACGGTTATTCACAGGGCAACTCCCGTGCTGCTTCCATATTTTTCAGGGCAGATACATTGGTAGATTCCGGTAACCCCGGTTCTATTTATTTTGCAACAGCCAAATACGGACAAACAATTCCAACCACAAACCTGGTGATCAAACACAATGGTAATGTGGGTATTGGTACACCCGTTCCGGATCGTAAACTGGATGTAAGAGGCGGTGTAAAAATTGTGGATGGTACACAGGGCGCAGGTAAGCTGTTAACTTCTGATGCAGCGGGAAATGCAAGCTGGCAGCTTCCTTCGGGCGGTGGTGGTAGCGAACCGCATGTAGCATTCTTTGCAGGCAATACTGATTTTACTACTGCCGGCACACAATCTATTCCTGCAACTACTCTTACTACTGTACAGTTTGGTGAAGGATTTGCTTTTTTTAATGATGGCACAGGTTATAATTCAACCACCAATCGGTTTACGCCACCAACAGCCGGAGTTTACCAGCTGAATGTTACCTTGAACTACCAGGGAACTCCGGGCGAAATAATTGATATCACCCTGAGGTTAGGAAATGGGGGCCATATTGTAAAAGGAATTCAAACCATACCTGCAAGCGGGTCAGGTGTTATTACACTTGCAGCAACATATAATTCTATTAATTCTTCAGGAGCACAAATTTGGGTGGATGCTTATGCAACCAGCGCAACAACCATATTAAAAACTGAAAGTGGTTTTAGCGGGCACCTGGTTTATACAATTCCACAGTAGAATGATTTTTTATGAATTATTAAAGTTTAGAATGATGACTAATATAAAAATAAGGATCCTGCTGCTATTCCTGTTATACACAACAGTTAGCCAGGCACAAATAATAAGTCCGTTTATAATTACCCCACAGGGTAGTAATTATACAGCAGGCGGTAACCAGTTAAGCTTTACAACCGGTGGACTGGTTACCCAAACATTAACAGCAGGCGGGTATATACTTACACAAAGTTTTGAGCAACCTGAATTGCAGGTATGGACAGGTGCAATCGGCCCTTCGGGTATTTGTCCCGGTGAGCTGATCAATGTGCCCTATATCCAATCTGGTATTGTAAGTAACAGTAATGATTTTGTGGCTGAGTTATCCGATGCCGCAGGAAATTTTGCAAGCCCGGTTACCGTTGGAATACTTGCCGGTAAAGTAAACGGAACCATCACCTGTACAATACCTGTATCCACTCCGGCAGGCATCGCTTACCGGATAAGGGTAAGAAGTACATTCCCTGCATTTTCCGGTCCCGATAATGGGAATGATCTTTCTGTGTGGGCAAAGCCAACCTGCAGTATCACAGCCATACCGCAAAACAATGTGTACACGGGCGGCATACCCACCAATATTTATCTTGGTTATGGTCCCCAGCAGGTTACACTCCATGCTTCGGCTTCGGGTGGCGCTCCGTTCAGTTATAGCTGGACTGGTAATGGTACGTTGAGTTGTTATAATTGTACGGCACCGGTATTTGCACCCACCGCCGCAGGTATTTACAATTTTATGGTAACGGTAACCAATGCAAATGGTTGCAGCAGTACCTGCACCATAACCATTTGCGTAATGGATATTCGTGCTTCAAATAACAGGGTATATGTTTGTCATAATGAAAGAACCATTTCTGTTACGGCGAATGCGGTACCGGCGCATGTTCCCGGCCATGCGGGCGACAGGCTGGGCCGTTGCGATGAGCAGCCCTGCCAGGCACAACAGCTTTTGGTTGCAGGTAAGCATATAACTGAACCCGGTGAAATTGTGTTAGCTGTTTCGGCAATGCCAAACCCAGCCAGGGATCATTTTAACTTGCTGATCAAAAGCAGTAATAAGGCCCTGGTAACTGTGCGGATAGCAGATATCTATGGAAGAATAGTATTTACCAAAACGGGTGTGGATCCCAACGCAACTTTAAGGTTGGGCGAGAACCTGTTCAATGGAACTTATCTTGTACACGTGGTACAGGAGAACACCGAACGAACGGTTAAAGTGATAAAAGTTAATTAGGCCGACACTTACTATCGGCGGGATCTATGGGATTTCGCCGGTAGTTTTTTTTCAATTACCAATGACCAATGCTCAATGCCCATCCTCACGTCTCTCACCCAAACACTATAAGGTTTCCCACACACACAAAACCTTTACGGCAAACCTTATAGGTTTTTCCTCTTAATGCCCCAATGCCTAATGCCTAATGACCAATGACCGATGCCCATTGACGTTTGACCCCTGACCCCGGGAAAAAACCCTTAAAAAAAACTAATAAAAACATTTAAAATAAATGGTTTTATAAAATTTAAGGCCTATCCTTGCAGTACCAAAACCTTAGATCCCGTATCCTGCATGTTGTTATAAGAAAGGCAACACCCGAAAATAACCACCCGTCGAATTTATTTTTTATCACCCGTGATTTAATTCCCCAATTAAACAACAGGTTTAGTGATGCCCAACGGCATGTCCATTATTGCATGAGCAGTAAGGGGGTAGAGTTTGTGAAAACTGAAATGAATCGCTGATAGTTTTGATTTGCCGGATTTCGCAGAGACGGATCAGCGAGATCAATAAATCGCTGATAATTTGATTTGCCTGATTCCGCAGAGACGGATCAGCAAGATCAATGAATCGCTGATAGTTTTGATTTGCCTGATTTCGCAGAGACGGATCAGCAAGATCAATGAATCGCTGATAGTTTTGATTTGCCTGATTTCGCAGAGACGGATCAGCGAGATCAATGAATCGCTGATAGTTTTGATTTGCCTGATTTCGCAGAGACAGATCAGCGAAATCAAATCAATCATCTAATCTGCGATTACGATCGCTTAATACAATTTTTACCATAAGGTGTACCAGCAAAATAGTATTGCCTGAAATTATAAAACCTAATACCAACTGTTTATGTGTTCAATTACTCAATCCGTAACTGCCGTGCAAACTATTGCCCAAAGCAAATTGCCAACTGCCAATTGCCAACTGCCAACTGCCAACCGTTTTGCTTACGCAAAAAAGTTTAATAAAATATTTATTGTGATGATGGCAGTGATGCTGCTGGGAGTGGGGAGTAGTTGGGGGCAGGTGAATTATGTTAGTTGGGATTTTACTACAGCACTCTCTTCTGGAGATTATGGAAATACAATAAATCAGAATTCAGTAAGAACCACAGCTTTAACAAATGCCACCTTGTCGACAATTTCGCTCAATGGTACCGGTATTGCAATTACAGCTGCCACCACATTTCATAGAAGTACTGGTTGGCCAACTGCTGCCTCTTTAGATATTACAAAATATTTGGAATATAGCATTACACTTACTAATGGATACACATATCAAAACGCTACTTTGACATTAGCGATGTCTGTTCAGACTAGTAGTGCTACATCTGCTCCAACAAAGTTGCAAATAAGGTATGCATATGATGCAAATTCTTTTGCAGATGCAGGAATAGCTCAAACTATTGGGCAAACAACTACAAACCCTTCGTTAACTATTCCTGCACCAGGCAATACAACATCCACAATACTCAAAGTGCGGATATATTGCTATAGTTCATCAACATCTACTGGTAATTTTAGAATTCTAACTAGTGCTTTAACTGCTGCATCAGCCCCAATTGCTCCTGCCTCTGCAACAAATTACTATTTAAAATCAGGAGGTATAATATCAACATTGGCT
>JBDSGK010000089.1:0-8832 GCA_039919015.1 Ferruginibacter sp. | reverse complement strand
ACAGGACATTAGTTTTTTTAAAGCCATTATGATCGGCATATGGCAATGCATTGCTATGATACCGGGTGTAAGCCGCAGTGCCGCATCCATCATTGGTGGTATGCAGCAAAAATTAACCCGTAGTGCTGCTGCAGAATTTTCTTTCTTTTTGGCCGTACCTACCATGCTGGCAGCCACGGGTTATAAACTATTGCAGTATTACCAGGATCATGGAAGTTTCTCCTCCAATGAAATAAAGCAATTGGCCATTGGTAACCTGGTGGCTTTTGTTGTAGCCTTGCTGGCCATTAAATTCTTTATAGGATTTTTAAAAAAATATGGTTTTAAAATATGGGGTTATTACAGGATCGTGGTTGGTATTGTTTTACTGGTGTTGATATATACCGGGTACATCAGTTCATAATATACCCGCCGGAGGGTATTGATTATTAAAAGAAGATCAGTTAATATTACTTCACCAAATCAAATAACATGAAAATTCTACAGGTATTCTTTACAGCTATTATTGCGATAAGCATCAGCAGCTGTACCCAGAACTATGGCAAAGAATATAAATTAGATACCAAACACAACGTGTATTATAAGGGCGAAGGTGTGGATGAAGCATTGGCAAAAAAACTGGCCAATTATTTAAAAGCACAGGAGTATTTCCAGGATAGTATTAATTCAACTGTTCAGATCGTAAAGGTTAAAGACACGTTCAACCTTAATTTTGTGGTGGATGCTTCAAAGATCACCCCGATCTATGAAACCAATTTTCTATTGTTTGGCGCTTATATTTCAGAAAGTGTTTTTAATAAAGCTCCTGTAACGATCCAGTTGACGAATGAAAAACTGGAGACATTCAAAAACCTTGGGTATGCCAAACCCGTTTCAGACGTTAATAAATAGGCCCAATACTAACTGCTAAATATTCAACCGGGCGCCCCTGCACAACTGCAGGGGTTGTTTTTCCAGCTATTCGCATGATATTTACTATTTTCATCTTTCCTTAAAAAAAAACCATGCAGACTGCTTCAAAAAAAGTGATCAATGGCTGGGCCATGTACGACTGGGCAAACTCGGTGTACAACCTCGTAATTACCACTACATTTTTTCCGGCTTATTATGCTGCTGTAACCGCCCTGGAAAAATTTCCGGATGGCATAACATTTTTAGGCCGGCGCTTTGTAAATACCGAATTGAAAGATTATGTACTGGCATTTGGTTTCCTCGTAATTGCATTGCTTTCGCCTATCTTATCTTCCATTGCAGATTACAAGGGTAATAAGAAAAATTTCATGCGCTTTTTTTGCTACATGGGCGCCATAAGCTGTTCCTTACTTTTTTTGTTTAAAGAACACAACGTTACACTGGGCCTGATGTGTTTCATGTTTGCCGGTATTGGATTTTACGGCAGCCAGGTCTTTTATAATTCCTACTTACCGGAAATAGCAGCAGAAAAAGATATGGACAGGGTAAGCGCTAAAGGATATACCATGGGCTATATTGGGAGTGTGTTGATGCAACTGGTTGGCTTTGCCCTGGTGATGACCATGGAAGACAAAGGGCTTGCTTTAAGACTTACTTTTTTATTGGTAGGTGTCTGGTGGGTAAGCTTTGCACAAATAACTTTTAAAAGATTGCCCATAAGCCCCAAAACGGAACGTAAAGCAAAAACAAATGTTTTAGTAAACGGCTTCCGGGAATTAAAGCTCGTTTGGCAACAGGTAAAAAAAATGCCGGTATTAAAAAGATTCTTGACTTCCTTTTTCTTTTACAGCATGGGTGTGCAAACGGTAATGCTGGTGGCTATCGATTTTGGGATCAAAGAATTAAAATTAGCGGATCATAAATTAATCATTACGGCAGTTATCATTCAACTGGTGGCTATTGCGGGTGCCATAATCATGTCTAAACTTTCTGCTGTTTATGGAAATATTAAAGTGCTGATATTTACTGTGCTGCTATGGATAGGTGTTTGTATCACGGGGTATTTTATAAGCACCGAAATACATTTTTATATTTTAGCGTCATTAGTAGGTTTGGTCATGGGTGGTATTCAATCACTCAGTCGCTCTACATACTCTAAACTGATGCCCGCAACAAAAGACACGGCTTCTTTCTTCAGCTTTTATGATGTAACAGAAAAATTTGCGATCGTTATCGGCCTGTTCACCTTTGGTTTTATTGAAGGCATCAGCAGTATCCGCGAGTCAATTTTATCACTGGTGGTATTTTTTGCACTGGGTTTGATATTTTTATTATTTACAAACAACGCTCAAAAAAATAAGCCAGTTAGTTCTTAATTTTGTATCATGAAATTATATTCCATCAACACCGGCAATTTTAAATTAGATGGTGGCGCCATGTTTGGCGTGGTACCAAAAAGCATCTGGAACAAACTAAACCCTGCCGATGACAATAATATGTGCAGCTGGGCATTGCGTTGTTTATTGATCGAAGATGAAGGCAAATTGATACTGGTAGATAACGGCATGGGCGATAAGCAGGATGAAAAGTTTTTCGGGCATTATTATCTGCATGGTGATGATACCCTGGATAGATCTTTGGCCCAACATGGATTTACAAAAGATGATATTACAGATGTTTTTTTAACGCACCTTCATTTTGACCATTGCGGCGGAAGTATTGTCAGGGAAGGTGAGCAATTGGTGACTGCATTTAAGAATGCGACATACTGGAGCAATGAGCATCACTGGAAATGGGCTACAGAACCCAATGCCAGGGAGAAGGCAAGTTTTTTAAAAGAAAATATCATACCCATACAGGAAAGCGGGCAATTGAAATTCTTTGACGTGAGCCGTGAGTTGTCAAACGTGAATACTGGCGCAACAGCTGGCTCTACACTCACGACTCACGACTCACAACTCACGACTGGCCTGTCTTTTTTTACAGTAAGCGGCCATACTGATTCCATGATGTTGCCTAAAATAAATTATAAGGGAAAAACGATTGTGTTTATGGCCGATCTTTTACCATCGGCTGCACATATTCCTTTGCCTTATGTGATGGCTTATGATATGTTCCCGCTTACTACTTTAAATGAAAAGAGATCATTTCTTACCGAAGCACAACAAAACGATTATGTCTTATTCTTTGAGCATGATCCATTGATTGAATGCTGCAACCTGCAAATGACAGAGAAAGGGATAAAGGTCAATGAACGTTTTAACCTGGGCGATCTGTAGTTGTCAGGCCACTAATAATACGTTATAATTTTAATTCTCTTTATTATATTCAGATCATGCTGTTAAAAATTGTTTTATAGTGGCCAGGCAATTTTATCTTATACCAATAAAAGAACTTAAAGGGTATCTCAGGTTCTTATAACTCATCATATCTACTTTGATACTTCCTACAGCTATCGGGCTTTCTGCTCTTAACAGTAAATGATTGGGATCATCGCTAAGCCAGGCAGTCATTTTTTCACCCCCTTCAAAAATGGTTCCTTTAATTAACAGCGGCCTGATCTTGATCGCATTAAATTTTCCGTAACGTGTTTTGATTTTTTCTTTGCCCATGTAGCGGATGTACATATGAAAAATCTCGTCATCCAGGAACATATCAAAAAGGATCTTATCATTTACTTTATATTTACTAAAATCAATATTCCGGCAATAATACACCATGCTCACCACATCCTGTATACAATCCGTAACCTTAAATACACCATTGGTACTTATGGCTGTATTGGAAGCCTGGTTAAATGTTACATTGTTATATTTTTTGTACCCGCCTTCATCTACATTACGTACAAATTTTAGAGGAAGCAGGTTGGCGGTATCTACATAACTTTCATATTTATCCCTCACCTTAAAAAAATTATCAAAGAAAGAATAGGTTGAACCCGTACCGGTAAAATGATATACCGGCTTGCCATTGAGTCTCTCCAGTGCAGCCGTAAAAACAGCTTCTCCAGCGCCCACATACATGCCCATGGTGCTGTAAAAGACTTTCATCTTAATTTCCTCATCAGCCTTAAAAGCTGTATTTCTTATTTTGCAATCATCAAATGTTGATGTAAAACTTAAACTGCAAAATCCCGTAATCAATAAAACCATTCTTAAATATCTGATCATTTTTCTTTCTTTATTTTAATTCCCAAAATTAATAAGCTTCCAATTAAAGCAGGTATAAAAAGATTTACAAACCATATTCCGAAAGTTGCGGTCAGTATCCCGATCGTATTACTACTGTAGGAAAACAATGTCTTTGCAACGGTACCTCGTATGCCCAGGTCTGCAATGGCAAAGGACGGGATTATTGCCAATATCCAGAACATAACAGTTATTATCCAAAACCCAGACCAAACATTTTGCTCTACCTGCAATAACTGAAGCATAAAGATGTATTGTAAAACGAAAACTACATACCTGAAGAAGGAGATAGACAGCAACCTTAACAAAATTTTCGCATCAAATGCTTCCAAAACGTTAATGTATTTTGAAAAACGATCGGCATAAGGCAGTTTTTCCAGTATGCGTACCAGCCAGTTCAACCTGAAAAAGAAAAAAATAAAAACAATTGTTCCAATAACACTGCCCGTTAAAAATATCTTCACCCAAAAAACGGATATCCCCATTAAGCTACCGGATGCATCCATGGTAAACAATAAATAAGTTAAGCCAAGGCAACCCATCAACATGGTAACGATCAACTGTGCCATGCCCCCGGCAATAGAAAGCGCAACAGCCTTGATACGGTTTCCTTCGTTCACAAAAAGAATACGCCCGCCATATTCACCAATGCGGTTGGGCGTGTTTAATGATACGGTTACTCCACACAAAACAGATTTAAAAGCGGTGATAAAACTAATGGGTTGCACCGGTTTCATCAGCAATTGCCATTTGCGGGCTTCCATTCCCCAATTTACAAAAACAAATAAAATGACCATCCAGAATTTCCAGGCATGGGCACCAAAAGGAATGGTTTTTATGAGTGCTATGGAAGCATCTATATCAGGCTGCGCCTTTACCTGCTGGTATAAGGAATAAAATAACCAGGCCGCCAACAGGGGTGCAACAAACCACTTGAGTAATATTTTGATACTTTTGTTCAATACACAATGTTAGTTCAATTATAAAGGTTGAAAAAATTAAAGCGCTTTGCAAAAAAAAACAAGTATCATTTTAGGCATAGATCCCGGAACCATCATCATGGGTTATGGACTGGTAAAGGTACAGGGCAATACAATTACCCTACTGGAGATGGGTGTTTTACAACCCGGTAAAGTAAAAGATGGTTATAAAAAACTACAGCTGATCTTTAATACGGTCAGTGGCCTTATCACCAAATACCAACCCGATACTTTTGCCATTGAAGCTCCATTCTTTGGTAAGAATGTACAAAGTATGCTCAAACTGGGCAGGGCACAGGGCGTGGCTATTGCTGCTGCCATGAGGCATGGGCTGGACGTAACGGAGTACTCACCCAAAAAAGTAAAACAATCCATAACCGGTAACGGCAATGCAGCAAAGGAGCAGGTAATGAAAATGCTGCAGCAGATACTGGCATTTACAGAAGATCCCAAACATTATGATGCTACAGATGCATTGGCAGTAGCCGTGTGCCATTATTTTCAACAAAAAAATACAATACCCGGTGGTGGAGAAAAAGTAAATGGCTGGAAAGATTTTCTGACAAAGAATCCCGGTAAAATTAAAGTGCAGAAGTAACAGCAAACTGCTTAACCTGCTTTTAACAAAACTTAGCGGTGTGCAGGTTAATTTCACGCCTTATTAGATCTTATAGTATGGTCATTCGTTCAAAAACATTGCGGTTGGTGATTTTAACCAGTACGGTACTGATCACCATCATTGTGGCCGTTCAGCTGATCTGGTTACAAAAAGTTTACCTGTACGAAGAGAAACAATTCAACATCAATGTTTCAAAAAGTGTGCGCAGTTTATACACCGATATGGAACTGGTTAATGATGCCACCGATAATGTTCAAAAAGTAGTTGAGAATGTTAGTCCTGATGTGTATTTATTAAAGATTGATTGCAGTCCCAATCTTGAACAGCTCTGGATAAATATAAAAGCAGAGCTTACAGATTTTGATGTTTATTCTGATTGCCGGGTTGCTATTTACAGCACGGTAGAAAATAAATATACAACCGAGCAATATATTGACCTGCCCGACTCTTACTTTCCGTCCAATAAAGAAAAAGAGCTGTCTGTTTATAAACGGGATTATGCCTATATAGCTTTATATTTTCCACACCGGGGCCAATACATTATTAACCAGATGATGTTCTGGATCGCTTCCAGCGGTTTGTTATTGCTGGTACTGATCGGTTTGGGTTTCAGTATTTTTTACCTGTACCGGCAAAAATTCTTTAACGAAACACAAAAAGATTTCATCAATAATTTTACGCATGAGTTTAAAACCCCGCTTGCTGTAATTAAAATTGCCGCTGACGTTTTACAACAGAAATCCATCATTGAAAAACCGGATAAGCTGGAAAATTATGCCGGTATCATACATGAACAGACATCACATCTCCAGTTACAGGTGCAGCGGCTTTTGGAGATCGCTTATACCGACAGAAGCAGGCTGCCTCTTGAAAAAGAGATCTTTGATGCCAATAAACTGATCGAAGAATCTATTAATGACCTGCACCCATATATTGAACAGAAGAATGCTGTTGTACAAACCCGTTTTGCCATGCCCGATGCGATGATCAATGCAGACAAGCCTTATTTAAGATTGTGTTTGATCAACCTGATCGAGAATGCCATCAAATATGCAGCAGCGCCGGTGATCGATGTAAGCACAAAAATGGAAGGAAATTACTTTTGCATTGCTGTAAAAGATAATGGCATAGGGATTGCAACAGAACATCAAAAGAAAATATTTGAACGCTTTTACAGGATAAAGGATGGTGAATTGCATACCGGTAAAGGGTTTGGACTGGGACTGAATTTTGTGAAAAAGGTAATTGATACACATCATGGCAAAATTGAAGTGATCAGCGCATTGGGAAAAGGAAGTACGTTTACTATTAAAATACCATGGAAATAAATTTACAATATGTCTAAAGGAAAAGTATTATTGGCCGAAGATGATCTTTCGCTCGGCTTTGTAATTAAAGACTCTTTACAGGATATTGGATTTGAAGTAACTCATTGTCCTGACGGGGAAGTGGCCTGGCAACAATTTCAAAAAAAGGAATTTGACATATGCCTGCTGGATATAAATATGCCGGTACGTGATGGTTTTTCGCTGGCAAAAAAAATAAGGCAGTTAAGTGATGTGGTGCCCATCATATTCTTAACTGCAAAAAGTTTACAGGAAGATAAAGTAAAGGGTTTTCAATCGGGTGCCGATGATTATATGACCAAGCCATTCAGCATTGAAGAATTGATATTAAGGATGGAGGTTTTTTTAAGGCGTACCAAAAAATTGCAGGCTGATACGGAAGAAGTTTACCATTTAGGTAAACTGAAATTTGTAGTCAACGAATTAAAAATATACACCGGTGAAGAAGTTATTACGCTCACACAAAAAGAATCAGACCTGCTTCGTTTTTTTGCCCAACACGAAAACAAAGTTTTAAAAAGGGATGAAGTATTATTGAATGTTTGGGGTAAAGATGATTATTTTTTGGGCCGTAGCATGGATGTATTCATTACAAAACTGCGTAAACATTTTAAAGCTGATCCCAATATTGTTTTGGAAACCATTCATGGTGTTGGTTTCAGGTTACAGGTAAAATAGGCCTCACCCCTCCCGATAGCAATCAGGACTCCAAAGGAGAGGGAACTCGAATAAGATACTTGCCAGCATAAGCTTATTATAGCTTTGCCAGTATCTTTTCCCTTACGGATCTTAATTCCTCCTGCGAAGGATCAAGTTTAGGCCTTGTAAAATTCAGGTCATTGGCTGAGCTGATGGGTATTAAATGCATATGGGCGTGCGGCACTTCCAGGCCAATTACACTGATACCACATCTTTTGCAATCAAAAGCTTTTTCAATAGCATGGGCAATGGGTTTGGCAAACACCAGCATCTCAGCCAGGTAATCGTCGGGTACATCAAATATTTTATTCACCTCAATTTTGGGTACCACCAATACATGGCCGGTTACCAGGGGTTCAATATCTAAAAAAGCTATGAACTTTTCGCTTTCTGCAATTTTATGCGAAGGAATATCGCCACTGATGATCTTTGAAAATACAGACATAGTACATGTTTTGGTAAAGATACGGCACAAAAAACCCATCCCGCCTATCGGCGGGATGGGTTAAAAATCATTAGTTTTTATTACAGTTCAATATTCTCGATCTTAAATTTCATGGTGCCCGCAGGCACCTGTACATCCACCACATCACCAATAACTTTTCCCAAAAGGCTGTGCCCGATAGGAGAAGTAACTGAAATTTTTCCCTGCTTCAGATCTGCTTCGTTTTCTGAAACGATCTTATAAGTGACTTTCTTTTTAGTATTGAGGTTGGTTAAAGTTACTTTGGTTAGTATAGATACTTTGCTGGTATCAATAGTACTTTCATCCAGGATACGGGCATTGGAAAGAACGCCTTCCAGTTGCTTTATTTTTGCCTCAAGCATACCTTGTGCTTCTTTGGCTGCGTCATATTCTGCATTCTCTTTCAGATCGCCTTTTTCCCTTGCTTCTGCAATCGCATGACTTGCTGCGGGTCTGTCAACACCCTTCATATGCTGCAGCTCTTCCTTTAACCTTTCAAATGTTTCTGCTGTTACATAATTAGTTGCATTCATAAAATTCAGTTTAAACAAATAAAAAAAATACAACGCCTCAGATAGCCTAAGGCGTTGCATGTATTACAAAAATAGTAAAAAATTTATAT
>JBDSGK010000088.1:0-5382 GCA_039919015.1 Ferruginibacter sp. | reverse complement strand
TTCTTCCTATTTCAAAATAGGTAATCAGCATGGTTGTATTCACGCTTCTTACAGTATTTTGCTGTGCTTTGTCAATTAATTCTTTAACCGACTGAAAAAGTTTTTTTCTTACGACTGTACTCTTCATGTTAAGGCGATTAATCCTTTAAGACTGGTAAAATGATCTTGCTGGCGTTCACCGCATCATGATAAATTTTTATCGTTGCCTTTTGAAAATCGCTGTTATCGGCTTTATAAATGTCAACGAATTTTTGCGGGTTCCTGTCGGCCAACGGGAACCAGCTGCTTTGAATCTGTATCATGAGCTTATGGCCCTTTTTAAAAGTATGTGCAACATCCGGCAAAGTATATTTTACTTCAGTTATTTTGCCGGGTACAAAAGCTTCAGGTGCGGCAAAACTATTCCGGTAACGCCCCCTCATTATTTCGCCACGTACCAGCATTTGGTAGCCACCCATGGGATAACCCCTCCCTGCCTCCCCTGAAGGGGAGGGGAAAAGAGACTCGTCGTAGGTAAACTCATCCGGAAAAACATCGATCAGTTTCACCACAAAATCGGCATCGGTGGTGGAGACGCTTACCATCAGATCGGCAACTACGGGGCCTGCAAGCGTAATATCCTCCTGCAAAATATTTGTACTGAAAGTAAGTACATCGGGTCTGCGACTGGCAAAGCGCTGATCATCGCTCATATATTCCCTCGTTCTGCCTAAGCCAATATCTTCGGTATAAGGCACGGGATGGGCAGGGTCGCTGATGTATTCACTAAAAGTCTGAGGCCTGTTAGCTTTATCCTGAGGCTTAAATGCTGCCGCAGCATCGTTTCCTATTAAAGTGCCGTCCCATTTTAAAAATATATTTTTATACTCTATATTTTTCAGCGGCCATTCCTTTAATCTTCTCCATTCATTTTCACCGGTAAAGAAAACAGTTGCTTCGGCAATATCACGTACCGTGCCCTTCAGCTTTAAATAAAAATTAAAGAAAGGGATCTCTATATTTTTTTGATAGAACTCGCTTGTTTTTTTACCAAACCTCACATTGCCTAAATAAGATCCATCGCTGCGGCCACCCCAGCCACCATGAAACCAGGGGCCCATGACCAGGCGGTTATCTGTGTTGTTGTTTTTTTCTTCAATGGCCTTGTATAAACTCCAGGCCCCAAAACAATCTTCGGCATCAAATGTACCACCAACAACAAGTATGGCAGGTTTTATATTGGTGACAAAATTTCTTGCATTCCTCGCTTCCCACCATGCATCATAGTTCGGATGGTTCATCATGTCTTTCCAGAATGCGATGCTATCACCCATGATCTTTGAAAAATTCTTTAAGGCTCCTGTCTTTAAATAAAAATCATAATTATCCTGTGAAGGAACACGAAAACCTGGAGTCCATTGCGTGGTTGGTTTGGGCCTTGGCTGACCAAAGCCACTGTAAAAACTAAAAGCATCCATCAGCATGAATGCACCATTGTGGTGAAAGTCATCGCCCTGGAACCAATCGGTAACCGGAGCCTGCGGGCTCACTGCTTTCAATGCAGGGTGGCCGCTTAATGCTGCCATGGTGGCATAAAAACCCGGGTAGGATATGCCGGAAACACCAACTCTCCGGTTATTGCCGGGTATATTATTTACCATCCATTCAATGGCGTCATAAGTATCACTTGCTTCATCAATTTCTTTTCCGGTTTTATTTGCGTTGAAGGGCCGCACATCAACAAATTCACCCTCACTCATATATTTTCCCCTAACATCCTGCCTTGCAAAAATGTACCCTTCTTTTGCATAATTGAACCAATATGTTTGATAGTACCAGGGATCCATGTTATTTTCTCCATATGGGGCACAACTATAGGGTGTGCGGCCCAGTAATACCGGGTGTTTTACCGAACTGTCTTTTGGGATGTAAAAAACAGTATACAATTTGATACCATCCCTCATGGGGATCATCTTTTCAACTTTATAATAATTTTGGGTGAACCAAACTGAGTCCTGATTTTGTGCTTTTATACTGGTAATACAGAATACCGAAAAACAAAGAAGGAAAAAATATTTTTTCATTTTGTAATTATTTGAGTGTTAAATTTAACAAAACAATACTGTTTATCATGACAAATAGGGAAGAGTTGATCAATAATTTTTATACATCCTTTCAAAAGCGTGATTGGCGGGGGATGAACAGCTGTTACAGTGATGATATTGTTTTCTTTGACCCGGTATTTGGTTTATTAAGGGGAGATGAAGCAAGATCGATGTGGGAGATGCTTTGTACAAATGCAAAAGACCTTACCATTAGCCATTCCAATATCAAGCACCTGGATGATGAGTACAGTACCTGTGATTGGGTGGCCAACTATACGTTTTCAAAAACCGGTAAAAAAGTCGTTAATAAGATTAAAGCCAATATGCGTTTTGCAGATGGGAAGATCATTGAACACAGTGATGCCTTTAGTTTACATAAATGGAGCAGCCAGGCATTGGGTTTCAGCGGCTGGTTACTTGGCTGGAACCGTTTTTTTCAAAGAAAGATACAGAACGGGGCGAGGAAGAATTTGATGAAGTTTATGGAGGGTAGGAGGGATTAGGAATTGAAGTGTGTTCCGGTCGGTGGGACACCGACCTGGGAGAAAGAAGAATTAAGAATGAGGTGGGCCATCTATAGAGACCACTTTAAAAATAGTTATTTACCTAGTATTTTTTGAATAGCTTCCTGGTATTCGGGGTTGTCTGTCATCCCGTTATGCCCCTGCCCTTTGAGTGTTATTAATGTGTCTGTTCTTTTTATTAGTTCTTTTAGTTTTATAGAAGAGTTATAATAAATTACTTCATCATTATCTCCATGAAATATAACAACAGGCATTTTACAATCCCTGATAAATTCGTTTGTCTCAAATCTGTACTTTAAAATAAAAGTCGGAATAATTGGATAAGCATGTTTCATCATGTCTGTCAAACTATAGTAAGGAGCTTGTAATATCAATAATGTAGGTTTGTTCATTGAAGCGGTCTTGGCTGCCGGCCCTGTTCCAATGGAATACCCCAAAACAATTATTTTATTTTCATTATATTTTCTCTTCATTTCATCATAGGCAGCTTGTACATCATTTAATAATTCTTTTTGGCTGCTAATAGAACTTTCACTTTTTCCATACCCACGATAGTCCAACATAAAAACATCATATTGTAAGTCTGTATAAGTTTTTGAAACATACCCCCAGGAGTTTAAGGAGCCTGCATTCCCATGTAAATAAAAAACCAATCCTTTTGAACTGTCGGCTTTAAATAAAATTCCACTTAAGAGTTTTTTGTCTTTGGTTTGAATGCTTATCTCTTCAAATTTCTGGTCGAAACTAAATTTGTGATCTCTATCTAATTTTTCGGGGAAGAAAATTAATTTTTCCTGGAAAAAGTATAATAATACGCAAACAACAATGTAAATGATCAATATGACTTTTAATATTTTCAGCAGTATTTTCATCTTGCCAGGTCTGTTTAAAATGATACGTAAAAGAGGCTGTAAGGTAGTAAATGCAAGGCTTATATTGTTCCACACAAACCTATAAGGTCCGCCGGGGCAGGAAGACAGCGCTGCAGACCTTATAGGTTTGCAGGTAAAAAAAAGTATTTGTATATTTCATCATCTTTAACCAAAACTGTTCAATCATGGGAAACTTCGATTATTTAAACTGGCCGGCCATTGCGGTGGCTGCCCTTGCTTATTTTATATTGGGCGCCGCCTGGTATTCAAAAATGTTGTTTGCAAAACGCTGGATAGCAGATTTGAAAATAGATGTGAATAATCCCAATGCCAAAAAAGGAATGGGGATGATGTTTGGCGGATCATTGCTATTGATGTTTGTGCAATGCCTTGCTATAGCAATATTGGCAAATAAACTGCAAATTATTGGAGCAGGCTGGATGAGTGGTGTTAAACTGGGCGCTGTAACCGGGGGCTGTTTTTGTGCTGCAGCTGTTGGGGTTAATTACCTGTACGAAAAGAAACCGCTTAGTTTGTTTTTAATTAATGCAGGTTACGCCATTGTAGGAAATATAATTGCGGCGGTCATTATTTGTAGCTGGGAATAAATAGTTAGGAGTTGGGAGTTAGGAGTTAAGAGTTAGGTGTGAGTGCTTACATCCAATGGGAGTCGACAACTAATTACTAATTACTAATTCCAACTTATTAATTACTCCACCGTTGTAACCTTCACAATATTCGTCGGCAGGTGTAACTCAACCGGTGTACTTCCGGTGTTCACTACAACATCTCCAGGGCTTAAAAAACCACGCTCCCTTAAAATATTGATCTGGTCAAAAATAATATCATCCAGGCTTTCTTCTTCGGCATAATAAAATGCCCGTACACCCCAGCTTAAACTTAATTGAGCCAGCAATGTTTTTTCTTTGCTGAAAATATACAAAGGTGCTTTTGGCCTGTAGCTGCTTAGCATAAAAGCGGTGTAACCACTCTGTGTCATGCCGATCAATGCCCTGGCATTGGTATCATTGGCCAGTTTACAGGCGCTGTAACAAATCGCATCACTCAAAAAAGAAGGAGAGTGGGGTTGTGGCGATAAAATATCATCCCGGTTATAATCGTATAAAGTTTTTTCAGCTTCAAGGATGATCTTTACCATGGTCTCTACTACAACAGTTGGATATTCACCCATGGCTGTTTCGCCGCTCAGCATCACGGCATCGGCACCTTCCAGCACCGCATTGGCAACATCACTTACCTCACTACGGTTGGGTTTGGTCCTGTCCATCATACTTTCCATCATCTGGGTAGCCACAATAACGGGCTTGGCCCGGTGCATACATTTCCTGATGAGTTCTTTTTGAATAATGGGAACTTGTTCAACCGGCAGTTCCACACCCAGGTCGCCACGGGCTACCATAATGGCATCGCTCACTACTATGATATCCCGGATGTTTTTTAATGCTTCGGGCATTTCGATCTTCGCAATTACTTTGATCTTACTTTGTTTTTCTGCCAGCTTCTTTTTTAATTCGAGGATATCGGCTGTTTTACGGACAAAGGAAAGCGCTACCCAGTCAAGATTATTTTCAATGATAAATTCCAGGTCGGCATAATCTTTTTCAGTCATGGAAGGCATGGTCAATTCGGAATCGGGCAGGTTAACTCCTTTTTTTTGTGAAAGCATACCTCCAATGGTAATGGTAACCAAAACTTCTGTTTCGTTGATAATTTCTTTAACTCTTACCTCCAGTTTTCCGTCATCCAAAAAAATTCGCTCGTCAACTTTTACATCTGTGGTTAAGTTTGGGTACGATACATATACTTTTGACCTGGTACCTACCATCTTTTCTGTGGTAAAAATAATATCCTCACCTTCGATCAGTTCAATTTGTCCACCTG
>JBDSGK010000087.1:0-17483 GCA_039919015.1 Ferruginibacter sp. | reverse complement strand
ACCGGTAGTTTAAGGCTGGATGATAACCTGACCATTCACGAGAACAGGCATATGCAGCAGTTCAGCAATTTCAATAAGGGATTTACTAAAGTATTTTCATTTTTCCTGGGGCAGGAGGGACAATTATTGGCTAACGGGATCACCATACCCGATTATTTTTTTGAAGGCGATGCCGTATGGCAGGAAACACTGGTGAGTGAACAGGGCCGTGGCAGGATGCCTTCATTTTATAATGAGTTCAGATCACTGTGGCTGGGCAATAAAAATTATTCATGGATGAAGTTAAGGAATGGCTCTTATAAAGATCTTACCCCCGACCATTATGAACTGGGATACCTGTTAACTGCATATGGGTATGAAAAATTTGGAGACGATTTCTGGAATAAGGTAACCAATGATGCGGTAAGGTTCAGGGGTGTGTTCTATCCTTTTAACCGGGCCGTTGAAAGATATTCAGGAAGAACCTACCCGCAGTTCAGGGAAGATGCACTACAGTATTTTAAGCTCAGGTCATTGCCTGTGCAAACAATTGCCACCACTTCATTTACTTATCTCACAAAAGAAGAAAAGAACAATGTGGTTGATCACCAATTTCCCAACTACATTAGTGACGATAGTATATTGTTAACCAAAAGATCCTATAAAGAAATAAATGCCTTTTATATTCTTTCAAAAGGAAAAGAAACCCGGCTTAGGGTTAGGGATATGGTGATCGATGATTATTATGCTTACAAAAACGGGAAGCTGGTGTATGCAGCATACGAGCCGGACCCGAGATGGACAAACCGTGATTACAGTGTGATAAAACTGCTTGATATTTACACAGGTGAGCAAAGAAAGATCACCACCCGGTCAAAATATTTTTCACCTGATATCAATGCTGCCGGAACGGAGATACTGGCAGTAGATGTAAAACCAGATGGTAAGAATAACCTGGTGAGGATCGATGCACGGTCCGGTGAACAGATCAGTCAGGTACCTAATCCCGCTAATTATTTTTTTACACAAACACGGTATATCAATTCTAATACGGCAGTTTCTGCAGTTAGAAATCCTGCAGGCAAAATGAGGCTGGTAAAGGTAGACCTGCAAACCGGCGTAACAGATAACCTCACACCCGCATCTTTCAATGTGATGGGCTATCCTTTTGTAAAAGGAGATACTGTTTATTTTACAGCCATGCATGATAATGCTGATAAAACATTTGCGGTAGATCTTGTTACAAAAAAAATATACCAGTTAACAAATAATGTAAACGGGGTTTATCACCCTGCGGTAAATCAAAAAGGGGAGATGTTGGTATCTGTTGTTACTGTTGGTGGATACAGGCTTGCTAAAGTGAACCTTAAACAGGTGGAATGGAAGGTTATCTCACCGCAGAGTTTTGTAAGGGACGGTGGAAGTAAAGCTTATATGGAATCTGAAAACTATGAAAAAAATGCTGTAGCAGGCATTAAGAACCCGGTTACGAAATACCGGAAATCATTCCGCCTGTTTAATTTTCATAGTTGGCGCCCGGTGGTTGATGATCCTGAATATGGCTATAGTTTTTTCAGCGATAATGTACTTAACAGTCTCAGCAATAGTGTTACCTATACGTATAACCGTACGGATAAAAGTCACACCCTTGGCTTTAACAGTGCTTTTGCAGGCTGGTTCCCCGTTTTAGGTTTGGGTGTTGAAGGAAGTTTTAACCGTACAGTAGATACGGCTATTGGCAAATCGGTACAGTTTAACGCTGCAACTTTACATGCAGGTATTTCCATTCCGCTTCGTTTTGTTGGGGGCAGAACAACCAAGTTTTTAAATTTTGGTGGTGAGTATAATATTGAGCAATATTACTATAACGGGGTTGGTAAAAATTTCTTTAGTAATAAGGCCATACAATATATGAGTTCAATTTTGAGCTTTAGCAATATCAGTCAGCAGGCAAAGCAACATATAAACCCACGTTGGGCACAATCGGTATCCTTAAATTACAGGGATGCGTTTAATTTTCGCAACAGTTATAAGTTTGTTGCACATGCTTCATTTTATTTCCCTGGTTTATTTACCAATCATAGCCTGGTTATCAATACTGCTTATCAAAAGCGTGATACATTACCAGATCTTTTCAGCAAGTCGTTCTCTTATTCGAGAGGATATGAAGCTTTAAGTACAAGGCGTATGTATAAACTGGGAGCCAATTATCACTTTCCCATAGTATATCCTGATTGGGGTTTCGCCAACATTCTGTTCTTTCAACGGATAAGGGCCAATGCATTTTATGATTATACCAATGCCAAAGCAAGGGTTAATAATGTGCTCACCCAAATTATAAACAGCAGTACCGGAGCAGAAATTTATTTTGACTCGAAGCTGTGGAATTCATTGCCCGTAAGCTTTGGTGTACGGTTTTCGCATTTGCTTAATACTGATCTCCTGAATCCGCTTGTTAAAAACAGGTGGGAGATCATCATACCCATTGGGCTGATCCCGGATTAGTATGATCATAACCGAAAAGTTAAGTAATATTGTAGTTCAAACTTCCCGCTACCTGCAAAAAATTAGTTATAAACATCATGTGGAAAATACGGTAATAATAGAGTAAAAATACTTGTTTATTTCAGCAATACCATATATTTGGTTCCTGAAACTAAAATGATTATGACAAATTCCGGTGCCCCCGAAATTAAGCTTGCAGGCGAAAAAAAGGTAGAGAAATGGCTAAATGATAATGGCTATACAAACGTTTCCATAGAAGCACTTCATTCCACTGAGCGTGCGATAAAAGCATGGGGTACAGTTGAGCATATCCTCGTACAGGTAAGTACCTTTTTACATCCCCATCGTCCTTTTAAACTCAGCGATTATGAAATTGACCTGCTAACCAGGAGAGCTGCTAAAATGGAATTGGTAGCTTATGTAGCCTATATAATACTGGATGATGAGGGTGAACTGGCAGAAGAAATTAATTGGGAAAGGTTAGGCTAAATGCTTTAAAGTTATTGTCAGTTTATAATATGAACACCGCTAAAATACTGTGCTCCAAATCGCTGGTCCGCAAAAAATAACTAACTTCCCTCTTCAAAATTTATACAATTAAATGATAGAACTATGAGATACCTGTTTTCCATAAGCATGATCAGTTTATTGTTAGGTATAGCTTTACAGTCCTGTGCACAAAGGGATAAATCAAAACGCCCAAGTCCGCCGGCAACCGTAACACAAAAAATAGGGCAAACCACCCTTACCATTCATTACAGTCAACCTTCAGTAAAGGGAAGAACCATTGGTGTTGACCTGGAACCCTTGCCAGACAAAGTTTGGAGGGCCGGTGCCAATGAAACAACTGTTTTTGAAGTGGATAAAGATGTGTTGGTTGAAGGCAAACTATTGCCCAAAGGAAAGTATGGATTTTTTATTTTGCAGCAGGGAGGCAGATCATGGAACCTCATTTTTAATAAGACCTGGGATCAGTGGGGAACAAAATATAATGAGGCGGATGACCTGTTCAGGGTTCCGGTAAGGGGATCAAAACCTGAGGAATTTGCCGAAAAGCTAACCTATAAGATCAGTGCTGATGGAATAGTGAGTTTATTGTGGGGCAATAAGCAGATAGATTTTATGGTACAGGAAAAAAAATAGATCAATAAGCATTGAGATCAATATTCTTACCCATGGTACCCCTCAATCTTTTCCAAAACGATTCACGGCTGGTAAGCGGTATAAAATCTTTATTAAAAGCCTGCATATGATCAATTTTCGGATCGATCATGTACGGCTGCATGGCCCTTAGTGTATCAAACACAATGGGTATGATGCCTACATCCGGGCTTATCTTAACCCGCGCAAATCGTTTTAATTGTTTTGCCTGGAATGGATCGGTGGCCAGGGCAATATGTGTAAAACCGAGTTTTTTTGCTTTTAAGTATACGTAGTATAAGTTTTCAGTACTGTGCTCCGCTTTTATTTCGTAGAATACATGTTCTGCCGGTATGCCAATGGCTATTGCATACATCGCCATTATTTTCCCTTCATAATAAGGACTGGAAACCGAAGACCCGGAATACATGATATTTTTTGCGATCCCTTTTTCAAACAAATATTTCGACCAGTAAACCCTTGCTTTCATCGTACTGTCCCAACCGGTTTCATAAAATGTAATGCCGGGTACTGCGATCATATCATAGCTCCTGGTATTCGCTTTTGCGAAATAACGTTGGGTAGCTTTATCATTGAATGAACAGGAGTTTATTATGAATACAACTGAAAAAAATAAAAGGAGCGGGGGACGGACATTGAACATGCAAAATGGGTTTGTTGTCATTCCATAACAGCAACTCAAAGAAAAAGTTCAAATGGAAATATCAAAGCCTGGTTATTTTATTGATCACGATCTTTTGATCAAATTTATCGCCGTGGCTTTTTTGCGCCTGTATCTTCCTGACAATATCCATACCTTCAAAAACGGCACCGAAGGCAGCATATCCCTGTCCATCCTCGGTTCCCCGTCTTCCAAAATCAAGCGGGCTTTGATCACCGATGCAGATAAAAAATTCTGTATTGGCAGAACCGGGTGTTGTTCTGGCTAATGAAATAATGCCCGACTGGTGCGTTAACCCGGTTTGTTTTGTTGACTCATGCTCAATACCGGGAATGCCTGCTTTTTTTTGTGGCTTATCCTGCCACATACCGCCCTGGATGATGCCCGTGTTAGATACAGTAGGCAATTCTTCGGATTTTAATACCCTGTAAAAAGCAGTTTTATCATAAAAGCCAGCGTCAATAAAAGATAAGAAGGCGGCTACTGTTTTTGGCGCCTGGTCCGGGAAAAGCTCAACTTCAATATCTCCCAATTGTGTATTGATAAGAATGTGTGGGTTTTTATATGTCTTTTGGTTACAGGACACACACAGCACAACAAAAATGAAAAGTTTATACATACTGTAAAAATACCAAATCCTTTCTTTAACAGAACCAGGGCTGTTGTAATTTGTGTTTGTATTAAATGTATAGTATCTTTATTATCAAAATAACCTTTCAGGATCTGTATGAAAAAGATAATTTTTACCATAATCGCTGCCTTTATTTTACACATTGGTTTTAGCCAGAGCATTTCTAAAATTACCATCACCGGTAACGGGCAGGTTGATGTTATTGCTTTTGGGCTGGATGAGAACGTACAGATCTATGTTACAAAGGACGGGAACATCAGTAAATGGGGTTATGATAGATATATCGGTTACCAGGAAAATTACAATGGCGTTCTGGATCCTTATGTTGGCAGGATAGAATACTATACCCAAAATGATGATGAATCATTGCGTGGTAAGGTAAAGTATATTGGAAGAACACTGTTGACGTATTATGCATCTTATGAGCAGGAAGGTTTAAAAGGAAAACTTAAAGCTGTAGGTTCTATTAACCTCGATTATTATTTAGCTTATGAAGATGCAGCATACCGGGGGAATATCAAAATGTTGGGCCAACAGTCGGTAACCTGGTTTTCATCTTATGAAAATACAGATATGCGTGGTAAATTAAAAGGGATCGGTTCAACTACTTTCGCCTATTACGGCTCTTTTGAAGACAAGGCCTTTCGTGGAAAGATTAAAAGCATTGGCTCCAATACCATTACCTACTATTCTTCATTTGAACAATATAGCGGCAGTGTTAAAAACGGTGCCACTATAATTAATGTAAATGGTATCAAATATTATTTAAGGAATTATTGAGGACTTACTGAATTACGATCTCTCCGGCTCTTTCAATAACGATCTCCGGTTTTTCTTTATACAATATGATACGACCAGTAATACAAATTTCTTTACCCTTCAGGTCTTCAACTTTCCCGGTAAACTGTGTTCTTACACTTTCCCAAATTACTACTGTAAGTTTTTGATTGGGATACCTGGCGCCCATATTTAAAAAGGTGGGTTTGTTCTTCGAGTTTTCAAAATAACGCATATCAGTTACTACTCCGCAAACGGTAACACTGTCGCCAATATGCTGGCTCACTTCATCAAGTTTGATGGTAGTTTGTGCATTGGCTGTACCCATGATAAAAAAAGCAAAAAAACTAAACAGGAATTGTTTCATATTTTAATTTAAGGGGCAAATGTAGCTCATTTAAGCAGCATAAAATTCTGCTTAAATGAAACCAATAATAAAAGGAAGTTAAATTAAAAAACCGCAGCTTCAACTGCCAGGTCTTTAATGAGCCATGCAGCTTTTAGCCTTTTTTGTGCAGCAGCTAAAGCGACCTTATTGTTTAAAGCCTTATAACATGTTGCAATACCGGTTAATGACCAGCCATTATTGGGATTGATCTCCAGGTCTTTGGTGAACACGGTAATGGCTTCTTTGTATTTACCTGCCTTAATCAAAGCCTCACCAAGATATTGTCGTGCAGGCAATAGCCAGTCACGTGGTTCTGTATATATTAACTTGTCTTCGGCAACTACAGCCTGTTGAAAACTGGCAATTGCTTTTTTATGATCTTTCAATTGTTCAGCTAATACTCCTTCTAAAATATTTTTTGCGATCAAGGCACCGTCATATGCTGCATTGAATGGTGTAAAAGGCTCCTTCAAAGATGGTGCAGTCATTTTAGCTTTCATCAATTCCAGTGCATCTTTTGCTTTTGCCATTTGATTGGTCCGGGCATATGCTATTCCCCTTGCAAAATATTGTAATACGGGAGTGTAAGTTAAAGAATCAATCACCTGCTCTTTTAATATATCATTCCATTTGCCAAAGCGTAATTGCGTAAATAAAGGAGATTGGTGAACATATTGTACATAGTTGCCTAATGCACCCGGGAAAGCAATATACATGGCCGGGATCTTTTGCTGTACTTCAACAGAAGCCCCGATCGCCAGTTTGTAATTGCCAGCCATTTGTGCACAGTTCAATTTCATGTGTACATTATGCAGGTCGTATAATAAACTGCTTTCTTCAGTAGCTGGAAAATAGTGTAGGTATTTTTTATAACCTGACAGGGCTTTATCATTAATATCAATGCCTTTATTATAATGCCCTGTTCTGATATAAATATGTGATGGCATATGGGTAAGGTGTGATACTTCGGGCATAGCAGTTGTAAGAAATGTTGCACTGTTTAATGCTTCTTCGGGTTTAGCTGAGGCTTCAAGTGCATGAATAAAATAGTGATGAGCGCCCGGTTGTTTAGGATTTAACTGCATACTGTGTTTAAGTACCGATACAATTTCCGGTGTCCATGCTTTGGGTGTAAAATCATGATCATATAGATCCCAGGGATGCAGCAACATTAAAGCATCAGCATATAAAACACTTACATGCTCATCTTGCTTATGATCTTTAAAAACACGGCCCATGGCATCGCGGTACAATACATTTAATTTACCCTGGTCAGCAGTACTGTCAGCTGAATATCTTACAAACATGGCTTCTATCAATGCTTTTTCAACAGCCGTACCACCTGATTTTAATTCATTTGCTTTTGTGGCCGAAGGAATAGCTTCTGATGGGCGCTGATAACCAAAGTCATTGATGTTTGGTCCAAAGGCTAATGCTTTTCCCCACCATGCCATGGCGCAATTGGGATCAAAACGCGTTGCTTTATCGAACGATGCCCTAGATTCAATAATATGAAATGCATAATACATGTTTATGCCCTGGTTAAAGTAGATCTGTGCACTATCTGATGTGGTCGTTATCTTCCAACTGTAGTTGCCCCACCCGGTTAATAAAGGAATACTTTCATCTGCTGACGGGATATAATAAGGAGAACACCGGATGCCGGAAATTTTCTTTTCAGCAACCAGACGCAAAACTGATTGAGTATTATCAGTACGGATAATTGTACGGAATGCTGCTGCTGTAAAATAGGCAGCTATGGCAGTTAAGATCAAATATAGGAGTTTCATAAAATATTAATTTATGTATGACCAGATCATTAGTTTCTAAAAATAGATATTCTGGTCTAGTTATCCAATAGCTTTTTGGATCTATAAAAAGAACTTCTGCAATGGAGTACCATTATTCTTTTATTCCCATCCTCATATGTACCATGTGTTTTACAAAGCCAACTCTTTCATAGGCTTTAATGGCAGATTCATTGGGTTGGTAAACATCAAGCCTTAGTTCTGTAATATTTTGTGATGCCGACCATTTGGCAAGTTCATTGATGATCATTTTGTTTATACCCTTTCCCCGGTGTTTTGGCTTAACATACATAAAACCTAAATATGCATGTTGCCGGTGTTGCAAATAGGGCTTTGCATTTTCAATACGGGCATAGCCACTACCTACCAGTTCATGATCCAGTTCAGCAACCAGTAATTCAACATCGGTAGCGTGGATCATTTTTTCAATATCGTAATAATTTGTATCCCCTTTCTTTAAAGTACTATCAAAAGGGCGTTCAGCACTGATCACGCCCTGTTCAAAAGAAAGTAATATTTCCAGGTCGGCTAAAGTTGCTTTCCTGATCATAATGGGTTCCATATTTTTTTAAATTTTATTTTTTTGCAAAACCAGGGTACTCATGCAACGGATATCACCTACATTAACTGTTTTCAAAGGTTCAGTAAATGAGAGGTTATTTTGCTGCATGCAAACGGCCAATAAAGGCCTGGTTAATAAAAACCTTTTTGAACCATCGGGGATAAGGTACACGCCTTCATTAATAAGCTTTACTTTATGCTCAATGCCGATATCTGATGTCATGCGGATGAATAGTGTGCCGCAGGGTTTCAGTATCCTCACCATTTCGGCCATCATATTATTGAACATCGAAGTACTATCTGCAAAATGAAGTACAGCACTACAGATGATATGATCGAAATAATTACCAGGGAAAATTGTTTCTTCCACAGGACAAACGCTCAAGGTAGCAGGAGGTAAATGGGGATAGGAGTTCTTTAAATTACGGATCGCTTCTTCATTGGTATCTATACCATAGATATTGAAATGCTCCTGTACAAACCAATGCAGGTTTCTGCCGGTGCCACAACCTGCATCAAGTATGGCATCACCCGACAGGTACCTGCCTTTCATGATCTGGTCAATAAGGTAAATATCGGTTTGTCCAAGCAGTGTTTGTATGGAATTTACTTTCTTCAAACCATAAATATACAGGAATAAAAAAAGTAATTTTCACTGTGGTTAATGTTTCTTCAACCGCCCGAATACAGTATCCAGTGAAGACTTTAATTTATCAACAGCACTGTCAACAGCCAGTTCATAATTATTTCCACCCGCTGAAACAGCAATAGGGGGACGGCCTTCCACACGGGCTTCCAGCAAACATTTTTTATCATTCTGCCCGAATTTCTGCCCGTTCTCATCAGATAAATGTACCTCCAGTCTTGTGATGTGTTCGCTGAACCTGGTCAATTCTTCAGACAGGGTATTTTTCAACTTATCTCTGAATTCTTCATGCACGGTCAGGTTGTTGTCTGAATTAAATTGAATCGTCATAATTGCGTTATAGGTTAATTAATAATTAAGGGCTCCAAAAAAATCTTGCAGGATGGAACTGTCATTTGTTTTTGCCCCGGGAATTTTTTTGTTCCTCGTTTTACCGGTAATAAAATTTTTAAGATTGTTTGCTGCATGCCCAAGTTCATGCAGGGTTTTGAAATGCGAAGGTTCTTTTTCAGTTTTGTAATTCGTTATGTCTCCCGGATCAATATCAAAATAAAGTGCCCGCATGATGAATCAATTTAAAAATATGAAATAATTTTACCGGCCATGTCATGTATACTGCTAAAATTGCACCATTAAGCCAGATAAATCATTACATGATTATTAAAAAGACTTACAACATTCACATAAATATAGCAATGATTTTAAAGACGCCGTATATTTAGTTTTTATTATTTAAATTTAATTTGATAAGGTGAAAAAATCGGGTTTTGTATTTTATCTTATAGTTTGTATGCTGACTACAAATGCGCAACCTTTTGAACAGGCGGATGCTGTATCTTCAACAGTAAATGATATACATATTCCAATGCCAGACAGTAATAACACATCGTCGTATGCATTAATAGCAGGCGGCAGCAAAGGAATTGGTTTTGCTATTGCCGAAGCTCTGGCCAGGCGGGGATATAATTTGGTTTTAATAGCCAGGCATATGGATGACCTTATTCATGCAAAGAACAAGATAGAATCTACCTACCGGGTTCATGTGGATGTGTTATCCTACGACTTGAGTAAAGATGAAACTGCCCCGGCTATTGCTGACTGGTGTACAGGTAACAACATCAGGCTTACCATGCTTTGTAATGTTGCAGGGCTTGGAGGCGATGAAGATTATCTTAAGTTACCGCTCGACAGCCTTAGGTATATGGTGCGGTTGAATATAGAAAGTGCCATGGCACTCAGCCTTACATTGTTACCCTTACTTGAAAAAAATGCACCGGCTCATATTTTAAATGTTGCCAGCATGGCTGGTTTTGCACCCATACCGGCTAAAAATTTATATGCGGCTACAAAATCTGCTCTCATTTCTTTTAGTTATTCGCTGCGTTACCAGTTAAGAACAAAGAATATCAGTGTAAGTTGCCTGGCCCCCGGACCTGTTTATACCAAACCATCTATTGAGAAAGAAACAAAAAGGCAATTGGGTTGGTTTGGCGATGCCATGTCGGTGAAGCCGGCAAGAGTGGGCGAGGTAGCCGTTAAAAAAACATTGAAGGGCAGGCCCATCATAGTACCTGGAACACTTGCAAAAATACTGTCGGGTGTTTTGCGAATACTTCCCAAAAGGTTTGTGACGTATGTATATGGAAAGGCAGGTGACAGGAGCGACCGTAAAAAACCAAAATGATCTTACATTCGCTGGCAGGGTCCTTCAATACCAGGTTTATATGAAGACACGTAGAACGGTGTATATCATTATCGGTAGTTTATTACTTGTACTAAACTTACTCGTTGACCTTGTGGAATTAAGCGAAAACAAGTGGGATCCCGGCGACGGAGCAGCTGGCATTGGATACATTATCGGGTCACATATTTTTGTGATCACCGGATTGATCTTTTTACGGCTGGCTTATACTCTCCATAAAAAGATCAGGGCAAAAGATGAAGATCATTCAGAAGAGATCGAAAATATTGGAAAGGAATAATTAATGCTATTCCCGAAGCCAGTCCTTTAAGATCGCTTTTTGCAGTTGATCGGGGTTGCTTATGGGAGTAATGGTAAAACTTTTCTCCAGCTTTTTACTTAATACAATCTCGGATTCTTTTGTATTGTTGTTATGCAGTATCCATAGTTTTATTTTATCTCCGCTTGATCTGCCGGTTAACATTTCATCAAATTCTTTTTTTTGCATTTTCACGCCATTGGCCATGAGTATCTTATCCTGTGAACGGATGCCGGCATTCCAGGCTGGTGAATTCCAATCTACGGCAGTTACCAGTAATGTATCATTCCTGGATCGGGAAGATATGCCCAGCCATGCGCCCGGTAATTCTTTTTGCGTGGTATCAAGGGCCAGGCCTGCATACAAAAAGTAAGCTGGGTAATCCGGTGCTTTTACCGTGTAGATGTATTCAAAGAATTCATTTAAAGAAGTTCCGGCGACCTTTTCGCAAGCCGCCCTCAATTCAGCTTCAGTAAAACCTCTCTTCTTTTTTTTATAAAATTCAGTGTACAACAGGCGCATCACATCATCCAGGGATCTTTTATTTTTTGTTTGATGCCTTATCTTAAGGTCAAGCATCAAACCCAATACCGGGCCTTTATCGTAATATGAAATTGTTTTATTCACTTCATCACCAGTACGGCCAAAAGGGCCGTCAGACCAGGTTTCATAACTGGCTTCTGCTACCGATTGATAGAGCCGCCCCGGCTTGTTCTCATAAGCCATCATATTTGACCTGATGGCATTTAGAAGATCTTCCTGCTTCATTAAGCCCTTTCTTTTCAGCATCAGGTATTCGTAGTACACCGACAAGCCTTCAGATACCCATAACATCTTTGTGTGGCCACCTTTATCATAATCAAATGGCCCAAGTTCTACGGGACGTATGCGTTTTACATTATAGTGATGAAAATATTCGTGCGCAATAAAACTATGCATTCTTCTTTTGCCTTCAGGGGTATTAAGCTGCGATCCATCAAAACTTATGGTCGTTGAATTTAAATGTTCAATACCGCCACGACCGGGACCGATGGCTAAAAAAGTATAATGTTTATAGGGAATGTCACCGATGATCTCTACACCGGCTTCAACAATTTTTTTAAGATCTCTTATAAATTCCTCCCGGTCAAAGGTCCCAAGTTGGTATCCTGTAAAATAATGTGGTATCCCTTTAACGGTGAATGATGGCAACATTTCCAGGTTACCCATTAATATGGGGCTATCATAGAGTATATCAAAATCATTTGCCGTATAGGTGAATTTTTTACCCGCAACGGGCTCCAGGCCCGTGGCTACATTGGCCCAGTCTTTATACGGTTCTATGGTTACAGTTGCTGAATGATCGAGCTTGCCCTTAACATATACAAATACACCTGCAGGTACAATATAGCCATGACTGCTGTCGAGAAGGCTTTGGGCAACAAAGGCGGTAGTTGCTTTTACATCATAGCTGATGATAATTTTATTCGCATTTGTATGCTGTAATTGCCAGCTGTTCTGATCGGGCTTACTCCACAAGATCTCTTTACCGGCAGCATCAGCAGCTTTAAAATTCTCCACATTTTTTGCATAATTAAGTAGCTGGTAATAACCCGGTGTCCATGCAGGCATTTTAAGGTCCAGTTTTTCTGCGGGTATCCCACTACAGGTAAAAACAACATGGTAATAATGGCTGGCAGGTTCCGGCATAGATACATGAAACGCCATAGAACTTTTCTTTTGTGCAACAGCAGGTTGTTCTATGCAAAAAAGACCAATGACAAATAAGAGAAAAATATTTTTTTTTACGACCAGGGGATATATCATTCCAATAATTTTTGGATATACTAAAGATAATAAACTCATATATGGTTGAATTATTTATATTGTATAAGTAATGCAATATTTTGTTGTTGTGGTAGTTAATTGTAGCAGGGTATTTGCTACAAACGAACTGTTAAACGCCAATTTCCTGATCATTAAAATTTTGACCAATGCTTCTAAAGACTTTTTTTTCGATCTTCATCATTATCCTCAGCACACAATTAGCCAGTGCCCAGTTAAAAGTAACCCAGGTTTGCCCGCCCTTTACTGTTGATGTAATGTCGGGCACTGTTAATGACCTGTATCCCAAATCTGCCATTGGCGAAATTCAAACTACGCTTCCCTGTTTCAGCCAAACCATACTGAAAGATTCAGCATCAATATGTGGCGGTGTCTTTTACAATGACAGGGGCATTTCTTTTTATACCGACAGGCGTTATATCGAGATCGGCGAAAAATTCAAAGGCAAAGTATCTCCTGCATTGATGGGAGCAAGCCGTACGGCCTTATTTGCTTTATTGGGACATCCAAAATTAAAAGATACCAACTGGGATGCTTTTCAAATGGGCTATGGTACCCTTATTTTGTATTATAATAAGGCAGGTAAAATAAATAAGATACAAATGAGTAGCAAAACCACCGACACCATAAAGCTTTGTGAGTAGGTGAGAAGAGATACTCTTGATACTGGATGCTGGATCCTGGATAGGGTATCTAATATAAGATACTGCACCTATTATCAAGTATCCAGCCTTCAGTCTTCAGCATCTACCCGGTTATCATTTAATATCCTCATCCTGTAAGCATTCATGGCGGTTACACCGAGTTTTTTTATTAAGCGATGATTTACGAGTACACCAACCGGTGCACCGATGACAGGTATTAACTGGGCCATTTTGGCAAGGTCAATATAGTCCCTGTATTCCTGCTGAAAATTCCTCCAGTCAAATTGGTTGATATCTTCCGGTAAACTTTTACGCTGCTCTTCCCAGTCGGTCATCTTCAAATAGATATACTTACGATGAACATCGCTGCTGAAAGCCAGTTCGAAAATGTGCAACAGGTAAACCCTTTCTTTGTAATCATTTACATCAAGATCATACAATGAAGCGATCTCAAATAATAATTTGATCTTAATGCCTATCAGTATCGGGAAATCTGCCAGGCCAAGTAATAAGCCACCGGCGCCTGTTACACCACCTTCCACCATGGCTGTTTTCCTGTACCAATCTATTTTTTTCAACACGGCTTCTTCACGTACCTGTAGGGGTACATTTTTTAAAGCTTTTGACGTGGTAAGTTCTGCGCCAAATAAAACACCCCGTATCATTTGTTTAATGGCAGTGGTTATGGCATTATGTACTTTTTCCGGTATCCATGAATTTATTTTTGTTTGAATTCTTTTCGAAAGGTTATTCAGCAGGCCGGGCCTGCTCAGCATTTTCTTTTGCCATGTTATTAATTCTTTAGAAGCGATCTGCTCATATGCATTTACCATGATCCACATTTTTATCAAAATTGGAGGTTATTTCTCAATCTGTTGCCAATTTTTTAGATTAAATTAGCGGAGAGAAAATACGAAGCTGCAAATTTTGCATTTCATGCATCTGGTAATAATATTGTTTATGAATAGAACCTGCATTTTACTAACCGTTTTGTTTTTCAGTTTTGTTTCCTGCAAAAAAGATAAAACTGCTGTAAACAATTTACCGGAGACCAGCCAGGAGTTTACAACCTGCAATTGTTCGATACCGCAGGGAAAAACCGCAGCGGATGAATATATAAGTGCGAGTATAAACGGCATACAGCTTTGTGCTGATCTGAAAGGGAGTTACCAGGATCCTTTTGAGAACGTATTTCTCTATGGCCTGGTAAAAAGATCAACAGGCGATACTTACTATGATAATTTGCATATGGTCCGTTATACTAAAGACGGGAAGTTCATGTTTGGTATTTATATGGAGAATACGCATTTGCTTACAAAACAATTTCCTTACGAATTGCCAAGGAATAACCCCGAAATTTGTGAAATAGGGGAGTTGCAATTACTAAATCAAAAACAGCTTACAGCAACCATGTGCCAAACTTGCCCAACTAATAACTGGCATTACAATGGCTCTTTTTTTCTTAATCAACTTAAATTTATTGGCGATAAGTTTGAAAACGGATTCTTTGAAGGTCGCTTTGAAGGTGTAATTTCTACCGGATCGGGAAGATATGCGATCGTGAAAGATGGTAAATTCAAAATCAGGTTGACTTTGATCCAAAGGGATATTATTATACCATAACATCTATGGGAAATGATCGTGCTGCATGAATCATGTTACTCCATCCGCATATGACTTGACAGCTTCCACTAATTTTTTTACATCATCTGCAGAATTATATACGGCAGGTGTTACCCTTACGCAGCCCTGCTTGCCCAATACACGTGCTACTGTAAAAATATTATACTGTTTAAATAAATGATCTGCAACCTCGGCAGCAGTTTTATTATGTATGCGAAAAGAGGCAATGGCGCAAGACAGGCCGGCATCAACCGGAGTAACCACTTCCACATGGGGATGTTTTTTCAATTCATTTACCCAAATGCTTTTCAGGTAATGCAGCCTTGCTGAAACCCTTTCTATACCCAGCATTTTTTGAAAAGCAAGACTGTCCGGTATGGTCATCACAACTGCAAAGGGAGTAGTGCCAAAATGCGCCAGCTTGTTGATGCTGCTGATTGATGTTGCCACATCTCCGAATAGTGGATTCATTTCTTTTATCCTTGCTTTTTTAATATACAACACACCTGCGCCAACCGGATTGCCCATCCACTTGTGTAAATTAAGGCCAACAAAGTCGGAGCCCAGTTGCGGCAGGCTGAATTTTACCTGGCCCAGTGCATGTGCCGAATCGGTAATGGTATCAATTCCTTTTTGCCTGGCCATGGATGCAATTTTTGCAACCGGTACGATCAAACCGGTAATGTTGGATACATGGGTAAGCAGTATGACCTTTGTTCTTTCAGTAATTGATCTTTTGTACAGTTCTACGATCTCGTCGTCATTGGCGGGGTGCAGCGGCATTTCAAATGCATTTACTTTTATTTGCCCCCTGTTTTCCAGCATCCTGAATGCTTCTATCATACTAAAATAATCAAGCTGGTTAAGCAATACTTCATCGCCGGGTTTAAAGGGATAGCCCTGTATGGCAATATTCAATGCCTCTGTAGCATTGCGGGTGATGATGATCTCTTCATCGGAAACTTCTAAAAAGCCGGCCAGTTCTTTTTTGACCGCAGCGGCAATACCCGGAAAATCTTTTCTTGCAAATCTTGCTGCCTGCTTATTGGCAAGTGCTACATTTTTTTGAAAGGCCTGCAATACCGGTTTTGGTTGTATCCCATAATAACCATTCTCCAGGTTGATATGATCATCTGCAACCTCGTAATATTTTTTAGCAATGCGTTTCCAAAACCTTTCATCATCAGGAGCGCCTTCACCTGAAAAATCTTTTGGGTCGGGCATTGATGTTGTATAATTATTTGCAAAAGACGTTCCCGGTAAACCGGCAGCCAGTAAACCTGCACCTACCTGTGCCAGGAATTTTTTTCTATCCTGTTTCATACGATAATTTTTAGCTGTAGTGATCAAAACCGGATGATAATAACGGACAATTTACACAACATATTTCTTACAAAAATCCATCGTTCTTTGCCAGGCCAGTTTTGCGGCAGCTTCATTGTAACGTGCAGGAGCCGTATCGTTGTGAAAAGCATGGTTAACGCCTTCATACATGTAAAGTTCGTACCTGGTAGTATTTTTCTTCAGTGCTTCTTCATATGCAGGGATGCCGGCATTTACCCTTTCATCCAAACTGCCATAATGTAATTGAACTGCCGCTTTGATATTTGCTACTTCTTCAGCAGCAGGCTGGCGCCCGTAAAAAGCCACTGCGGCTTTCAGGTCGGGTAGTTTTACAGCCAGGCTATTGGACATGGCCCCGCCCCAACAGAAACCCACGCATCCGGTATTGCCGTTATGGTCTTTCCGCGTTTTGAGATAATTAAATGCAGTAATAAAATTTAGCAGGTTATTCTCTGCTTTCAATTCCTGGAATTTTTGACGAGCCTCATCTTCATTGGCAGGAACAACACCCAGTGCAGATAAAGCATTGGGTGCAAGGGCAAGAAAACCAGCCTTGGCTGCACGCCTGGCCACATCTTCAATGTGTGCATTCAATCCCCTGTTCTCATGAATAACAATAACAGCGGGATATCTTTTTTCTTCCTTGGGCCTTGCTATATAAGCTTCCATATTACCGGGCACCCCGGGGTAACTGATCTTTTCCGTGAACAGGTCATCATCAGTTGTAATTTTCATATTTGCAGCATTTACTTCTATCAGGGGCAGTATTGACATAGCTGCTGTAACACTTCCTGTAAGCAGGATGAGGCGGCGTATGAACTCACTCCTTGTTAACGGGGTATGTGTATAATCGTCGTAGAGATTTATTATTTTTTGATCCATGGCTGTTTTTATTTAAAGTTAAAAAAAATGTTTCAGCAATTGGGATAAT
>JBDSGK010000086.1:0-4878 GCA_039919015.1 Ferruginibacter sp. | reverse complement strand
CTGAATGCACTTATTAAAAAAGCCACCACCGCATTATTGGTAAATCCACTGCAGCACAAACCAATGGCCGCAAATACAGCCGCCAATAAGAACAGGCCAATATAACTTCCTAAAATTCCGCCACTGTCGATACCTCCCTGGGCACTTAGTGCTTTAATGGTGATGATGTAAACAATCGTAGGGAGAATGGCCAGCAGCAATACCACCAGGATCGAAAAATATTTGCCCAAAACGATCTGCCACGATGATAAGGGTTTTGTTTTAAGGATCTCGAATGTACCCGCTTTAAATTCATCTGAAAGCGAACGCATGGTAATGGCGGGTACCAAAAACATCAATATCCAGGGAGCCAGTTCAAAAAACTTATCCAGCGAGGCATAGCCGTATTCAAAAACACTGCTATCCGGCAACATGAACAGGAATACTCCATTGATCACTAAAAAAAGGATAATGGTGATATAGCCGGTAAGATTGCTGAAAAACTGGTTAAGTTCTTTTTTACAAATACTCCACATGAATTATAAAATTGCTGCAATTTACTATATAACAGGCTAATATAACCCTAATAACAGGGTATTCAGTAATAAATATGAGGCAGCGTATTCAAACAAAGAGTTGTCTTTATACAGGAGCGTAACAGGGGACAGTAATTTATTGTCATAATTCCTGGTCATCATATTTTTCCTTACCTCAAACTGCCATTTTCGGCAAATTTGTTGTTTACCAACACCAAGTGCATATCCTCTGCCTGAAAAGGCAGGGGTTTTTTATTTTTAATTTTTTTATGGATTGGCAATGGATCGGCATCTAAGGAAAAAATATAATTATGAAAAAAGTATTGCTGTTGCTATTTGTATGTTCTGTTTCCACACATATAATGGCGCAAAAAAACAAGTCCGGAAAGACTGTAACTCCAGCCCAATCAGTAACAGTCAACGATCTTCCTCCACCACCTCCTCCACCTCCTGCGCCGCCGGCACCTCCTGAATCACCTTTGCCGCCACCGCCACCTCCTCTGCCACCTGCACCAGGTGATGAAGTAACATTTACGCCAGCAATTATAGTTAATGATAACGGATATGACATATCCGTGCATTACAATAATGGTACTAATATGGTGTATATGAAAAAGAAAGGCGTAACAGAAAAAGTTTCTGTTGAAAAGTGGAATGCCAACAAAGCTTATTACGAAAAAAAATATGGCGTCTTACCACCTCCGCCGCCGCCGCCAGCACCTCCTTCTGAAAATTAATTATGCAAAAATGCCTCCTGGAAAATCCGGGAGGCATTTAAATATTTTTTAATTGTTCTTAAACTGCAAAACTTTCGCCACAACCACAACTCCGGCTGGCATTGGGGTTATTGAAATAAAATCCTTTGCCATTCAAACCATCGCTGAATTCCAGCTCGGTATTCACCAGGTATAAAAAACTTTTCAGGTCGCATACTATTTTTATACCCTTGTCTTCAAATACCTGGTCCATTGGTTTTACTTCATTATCAAAATCCATTTTATAACTCAACCCGCTGCAACCGCCGCCAACAACACCAACTCTTAAAAAATGAGTGTCATCACCGGCTACACCGGCTTCTTCCATCAGTTTGAGCACTTTGGTTTTTGCTTTATCGCTTATAAAAATTGAAGCCCCTCCACCCCCCAGGGGGGGATTTTTAGACTCTGCAATTGCTGAATCTTTTTTAATATCTGAGGTTGTACTATTCATTAATAAAAAACTCTTTAAATAATTATACTCTTCAAAGTCCTTCCCTTCGGGGAGGATTTAGGAGGGGCCTAGTGTACTACACTCTCCTCAAACTTAATCTCTTCCATCCCGTTCTTAACGCGGTAGTCATTGATGGCCGATTTGATCGCATCTTCTGCCAACACGCTGCAATGTATCTTTACAGGAGGAAGGTTTAATTCTTCGACGATGTCCATATTATCGATCTTCAATGCTTCATCTACGCTTTTTCCTTTAAGCCACTCAGTAGCCAAAGAAGAAGAAGCAATAGCGGAACCGCATCCGAAGGTTTTAAATTTGGCATCAGTGATCATACCGGTATCATCCACCTGGATCTGAAGACGCATAACGTCGCCACACTCAGGTGCACCTACCAAACCAGTACCAACATTTTTTGCGCTTTTGTCCAACGTACCAACATTCTTAGGATTTTGGTAGTGGTCGATTACTTTTTCTGAATATGCCATGGTTTTATTTTTTAATGTTTTAATTACTTATCTGAAAATCAAAATTCAAAAGTAAAAAGATGCGTGCTTTATGTGTTCTATTTTTGAATTTTTACTTTTTACTTTTAATGAGCAGCCCACTCGATCGTGCTCAAATCTATCCCTTCTTTATACATTTCCCAAAGCGGGCTCATTTCCCTTAACTTTAAAACCGTTTCACTTATTGCTTTGATGGTGTATTCAATTTGCTCGTCGGTTGTAAACCTTCCCAATCCAAAACGAAGCGAAGAGTGTGCCAGGTCATCACCCAAACCCAATGCTTTTAATACATAGCTTGGTTCTAATGAGGCAGATGTACAGGCCGATCCGCTGCTTAAGGCAATATTTTTGTTAAAGCCCATCAGCAAACCTTCTCCTTCTACGTGTTTAAAAGAAATATTGGCCACATGTGGCAAACGGTGTTCACGGCTGCCATTTACATAGGCTTCTTCCAGCTTTAATAATTCGGTTTCCAGGTGATCCCTCAATTTACTGATGCGTTTGGTATCTTCCTCCATATCCTGCATACAAATTTCACATGCCTTACCAAAACCAACGATGCCGGGTACATTTAAAGTACCGCTGCGCATGCCACGTTCGTGGCCGCCACCATCCATTTGAGCGGTAACTTTTACCCTTGGGTTCTTACGGCGAACATATAAAGCACCAACACCTTTTGGTCCGTACATTTTATGTGCTGTAAAAGCCATCAGGTCAATACCATCTTTATTTACATCAACCGGGATCTTACCAACTGCCTGTGTACCATCGGTGAATAATAACACCCCATGTTTTTTGGCAATGGCACTTATTTCTTTGATCGGCATCACCACACCAATCTCATTATTGGCATACATGATGGCAATTAATATAGTGGTTGGTTTGATTGCTGCTTCCAGTTCTTTCAGGTCGATCAGTCCTTCTGCACTAACCTGCAGGTAAGTAACTTCACCGCCTGATTTTTCAATATGCTTACAGGTGTCTAAAACCGCTTTATGTTCGGTTGTTGCAGTAATAATATGGTTGCCCTTGCTTGCATACATTTCATACACTCCTTTAATAGCCAGGTTATCGCCTTCGGTTGCACCTGAAGTAAAAATGATCTCTTTCGGATCGGCACCGATCAGTTTAGCTACCTGCTCACGGGCATAATCAACAGCTTCTTCTGCTTCCCATCCAAACGGGTGGTTACGACTGGCAGCATTTCCAAAATGCTCCAAAAAATATGGGGTCATTGCTTCCAGTACCCTCGGATCCATGGGTGTGGTAGCATTGTTATCTAAATAAATGGGTAATTTCAACATACAATGAATCTGTTTAGTTTCTGTTCTTAATAACGCAAATTTACTGTAAAAGGTTCTATTTTAGCTATTCCATTTGGCCGCTAACCTGCATTTTACTTATTTCGTAAACCAGGGCCTGAAAATTAACTTTTATGCTGAAAACAGAACATATTGGTATTGCAGTAAAAGACCTGTCAGTTTCTATTCCTTTGTTTGAAAAACTGCTGAATAGTCAGTGTTACAAGACAGAATTGGTAGCAAGCGAAATGGTAAATACCGCCTTTTTTCAAAAAGGCGAAACCAAGATCGAATTGCTGGAAAGTACAGACCCTGGCGGGGTGATCGCAAAATTCATTGAACGAAAAGGAGAAGGACTGCACCATATTGCTTTTGATGTTGATGATATAAAAGCAGAAATGAAACGGCTGCAGGCTGAAGGTTTTATTTTACTGAACGAAGAACCCAAACCCGGCGCCGATAACAAATTAGTTTGCTTTTTACATCCCAAAGGAACCAACGGCGTGTTGATAGAGTTGTGCCAGGAGCAAGATAAGAAAGATCGTGGCTAAGAGGGCAAAAGAGGAAAAGAGCTGAAACATTAAAATACACCGCTCTTTTTCTCCTTTTCACTTTTGTCCTCTTAGCTAATCAACTCAAAAACGGATTATATTTTTTCTCTTCTCCAATGGTAGTTTCAGGCCCATGCCCACTGTAAACAACCGTTTCATCCGGCAAAACAAATAATTTTTCCCTGATATTCTTTAACAGGGTTTGATGATCTCCCCCGGGTAGATCGGTACGCCCAATACTGCGGTTAAACAATACATCGCCGCTGATGATGAAATTTTGTTTGGCGCAATAAAAGCAGATATGGCCTGGAGAATGGCCGGGGGCTTCAATTACTGCCAGTTCATCTTCGCCAAGCTTTGTCTTATCTCCTTCCTTTAAATAAATATAGTCTCCTGCATAATTGTCAAAGGGCATATTATACATCAAACCCGATGTGGGCGCATAATCCAGCAATGCTTTCTCTTTTTCGTGAAGCTGAAGCGTAAGGCCATAGGTTTCGGCAATAAACTTATTACCAAAAACATGATCCAAATGACAATGCGTATTAAGCAGCATCCGGGGCTCCAAAACACGCTGTGTAATAAAGCCTTTTAGTTCATCCTCTTCTTTGGGGAAGTAGCAACCGGGGTCGATGATCACACAATCATTAAACTCATTATACAGTAAATACGTATTTTCCTGTATAGGACTGAAAACAAAGGATTTTATTTTTAACATTGCCACTATAATTTTACTGTGTTCAATTTATTACAAAACAACTAATTTTAAGGTACAAATAACGGATATACTGCCTCCAGC
>JBDSGK010000085.1:0-8980 GCA_039919015.1 Ferruginibacter sp. | reverse complement strand
TTTTTTACCACTGCTTTTTTTGCCATTATTAATTTTTTAATAAAAAAGAAGAAATGATCAGGTAATAGAAGCTATACCAAAACTGTGCCAGTACAAAAAACCCACTTCATAAACGAAGTGGGTTCATTAATATTCATTACCGCTGCTACCAGGGATATTTATTTTCTGCTATCAGTTTATCTGCAATTCTTCTTCTTGCATCTTTGCTGTTGAAGGGTTCTGTTTTGGTAAAACGCTTTAAGCCGAGCAGCATCATGCGTTGCTCATCTCCACCGGCAAATGCATTGATGGCTTCTTTACCGGCTTTGTTCACTTTATCAACCGCGTCATTCATATAACAGCGCATCATGTCTATCTGTACCTGCGATGCTGCTTCACCCTGCTTATCCACCATCTTCATAATACGCAGTAAAGTACTTTCTGCTTCAAAAGTTTCAATGGCCATGTCGGCAATGTTCATCAGTATTTCCTGTTCGTCCTGTATCTTCATCATCAGCTTTTGTACTGCAGCACCTGCCACCATCAGGATGCATTTCTTCATATTCAGAATGGTCTTGCGTTCTTTGGCAAATGCACTTTCATCATCATTACCAAATTCGGGGATGCTCATTAATTCTTTGCTTACCGCCATGGCAGGGCCCATCAGGTCGAGCTTGCCCTTCATGGCACGCTTTAGTATCATATCAACAGTAAGCAGGCGGTTGATCTCGTTGGTACCTTCGTAAATGCGGTTAATCCGGCTGTCGCGGTACGCACGACTGATATTGTATTCATCGCTGTAACCATTACCGCCATGCACCTGTACACCTTCATCCACCACGTAATCCAAAACTTCGCTGCCCTGCACTTTTAATATGGCGCATTCTACGGCGTATTCTTCTGCTGCGCCTAAATGCGCTTCTGCAAAAGGTTTCCCCGCTGCAGTAAGTTCAGTTTCTTTATCATCTATCCATTTGCTGGTACGGTAAATGGCGGTTTCGCCTACAAATATGCGGATGGCCATTTCGGCCAGTTTATATTTAATGGCGCCAAAGTTTGCAATGGCTGTTTTAAACTGTTCTCTTGTATTGGCATAAACAATGGTTTCGCTAAGCGCCATCTTGGAACCACCAATGGCTGCCGCCGCCAGTTTTAACCTGCCGATATTTAAAATATTAAAGGCGATGATATGGCCCTTGCCTATCTCGCCCAATAAATTTTCAACAGGTACTTTACAATCCTGGAAATATAACTGAACCGTAGAAGATCCTTTGATACCCATCTTGTGTTCTTCCGGCCCCTGGGTAAATCCTTCCATACCCCGTTCTACAATAAATGTAGAAAATTTGTCCCCATCAATTTTTGCAAACACGGTATATACATCGGCAAAACCACCATTTGTTATCCAGCACTTCTGCCCGTTCAAAATATAATGTTTGCCATCGGCACTTAATACAGCGCTGGTCTTTGCACCCAGGGCATCACTGCCGCTGTTGGGTTCGGTTAATCCGTATGCTCCCTTCCACTCACCGCTGGCTAATTTAGGAATGTATTTTTCCTTTTGTTTTTCGGTACCAAAATATAAAATGGGTAATGTACCGATTCCGGTATGTGCGGCAACTGCCACGCTGAATGAATAGCCTCCGCCAAGGCCTTCATTCACTAAAGTAGATGTGATAAAATCTTTGCCCAATCCACCCAGGTCTTCGGGAACAGATGCTCCAAGCAAACCCTGCTCACCTGCTTTGACCATTAATGAGGGCATAAGTCCGGCTTCCATTTTATCAATGCGGTCAATAACGGGCAGCACTTCTGTCTGCAGGAACTGTACACACATTTCTTTCACCATCTTCTGCTCTTCATTAAAATCTTCGGGAGTGTAAGTTTCAAATGCATTGCTTTCTTTAATTAACCATTCGCCGCCTTTGAGGGGAGTAGTGGTTGGTGTTGTAGTGCTCATAGTAAAAATTTAAAGCCTCCCCAAGCCCCTCCCGAGGAGGGGTTTTAAAGAGTATGTGTATTTAAAATTATTTTTATAATTCAAAAGCTATTTTTAAACCCTCTTCGCTACGTTACTCTCCCCCTTCGGGGGATTTAGGGGGCTAAATTGTCATACACGTTCTGCAAAACCTCTTTCGCTATTTCTACCTGTCCGTGGGTAACGCCTTCCAGTGCTTCATTCAGGGTTTGGGTAGCAATATCCATGGTTTGTTCCTGTAATTCCTGTGCCTCTTTGGTGAGGTAGATCATGTTGATCCTGCGATCGTCTTTTGATGGAACACGGTTCACCAGTTTCAGTTTTTCCAGGTTATCAACCAGCCGGGTAATGCTTGGCTTATCGCGGAATGTAGCATCGCAGAGTTGCTGCTGGCTCATCCCGTCCTCTTTCCACAAATGATATAAAACACTCCATTGTTCAATGGTAATGTCAACGTTGTTCTGCTTAAAATTTTTCTGTAGTCTGCGGGCTATGGCGGTACTGGCCTTACCGGTGATAAAGCTGTAGAGCTCTCCTTTTTTAAATTGGTTGTTTGACATATAGTTGTTTATGCAACTAAACAAAGATAATCATTCGTTTGAGATTTTAAAATTTATTTTTGTGTCCGGCGGTATTACAATGTGCAGCTTCACAGGCGTCGCACTCTTGTACTTCAAATCTTTATTGACCTATTTTCGTATATCAATTTATATCTCGTGTTCTACCTTGTTTTTTCCATTCTTTTTGTTGTCTGGCTTTTTGCATTTCTTTCTTTTTTGATCATGAAAAGAAAGAAGAAAAAATTCCTTCAAAAACTGAGTAGCGGGTGGGGGCAACAAAATTTTGAACCCCGGAATTTTGAATTAATTGAAGCATACACCAAACTTAACCCATCAATTCCCTTTCACCAGCTATCTGCACAAACACTTGGAGACATAGACTTTTATGAAATTTTTTGTTTTCTCGACAGAACTATCAGTAAGCCCGGGCAACAATTTTTTTTTGATAAATTAACCCGGCCTACAGATAATTTAGATAAACTTAAGGAGTTTGACAAGCAGGTAAATTTTTTCCTGGAAAATAAAGCGGTAAGAGAAGATGCCCGGTTTCTTTTATCCCAGTTGAATAAAAACGATGCTTATTATATTTCTGCCTTATTAAAAGATAAGCTATTAGAAAAGCCGAAATGGGCAAACTTGTTCATTGCAGATACTTTATTGGTGATTGCGATGCTTGTCTCGTCTCCCTGGTACCCTGTTCTGCTGATCTGGTTACTGTTACCTTTTGCCATTAATTTATTTCTTCATTACCGTAACAAAAAGAATACGTATAAATTCAGCATGTCATTTGTACAACTTAACCTGTTGCTGAAAGTTTCAAAAACATTTTTAAAGAAAGAAATTCCTTTTGAAAAAACCAATGTTGCAAAAAGCGTAAGCGGTCTTAAGGAATTTCAAAGAAAATTTCGCCTGTTAAATTTTGGCGATTATGGAGATAATGAGATGGCCCAGGCTTTTTTTATGGTTTTCGAATTACTAAAAGCCTTTTTTCTTATTGAGATACACTCATTTTTCAGTGTACTAAAAACACTGCATAATAAAAGAGCCGATATTGATATGGTTATGAAATATATTGGCAGCATTGATGCTGCTATTTCAACGGCATCCCTGCGCTCGGGAGTAAATAAGTTTACTGTACCGGTTTTTACAGAGCGCAAAAAAGGATTACAGGCTAAAAACCTATATCATCCTCTTATAGAAGAATGTATAACCAACTCGCTTACCATAAAAGATAAAAGCATTTTAATAACCGGCTCCAATATGTCAGGCAAGTCAACCTTTATACGAACACTTGCCATAAATTCCATTTTAGCACAAACCATTTATACCTGCTTTGCAACTGAATTTGTAACTCCTTTTGTAAAAGTATTTTCATCCATACGAATGGATGATAGTTTATCAGACGCTAAAAGTTATTATTTTGAAGAAGTGAATGTGATATCAGGTTTAATTACGCAATCAACCAATTCATTTCAAAACCTGTTTATCTTAGACGAAGTATTTAAAGGCACTAATACCATTGAACGGGTTGCAGCAGCAAAGGCCATCTTATCTTACTTAAATAAAAATGATAACATCGTATTTGTTTCCACCCACGATATAGAGCTGGCAGTACTTTTAAAAACAGAATACGACCTATACCATTTTGTGGAAGATATTGAAAATGATAATTTGATCTTTGATCATAAATTAAAACAGGGGCAATTGACTTCCAGGAATGCAATTAAGATCCTGGAATTATCTAATTACCCTGCAGAGATAACTGCAGAGGCAAGATCGATTGCAAATAAGCATTAAAAAAAATATGAGTATACTTTATATAATAGCTATTTTCTTTTTGCTGGTATATAGTATACTCATTATTTATTATCGCCAAAGCTGGATCTCAATCCCGGAATTTAAACCACAACTGACAAACCTTGCACCCCTGACCAGGATATCGGTGATCATCGCTGCCAGGAATGAAGAAGAAAATATTGCTGCTTGCCTCAATTCCATATCCCAACAGTTATATCCTAAAGAACTTTTTGAAGTCATTGTAGTTGACGATCATTCTACGGATAAGACTGCTGAAATAGTTTTGAATTGCCCTGCGGCTAATGTAAAACTCATTTCACTTAAAGATCAGATCGGTGACCAAAAACTGAATTCCTATAAAAAGAAAGCCATTGCAACTGCGATCCACCAGGCCGCAGGCGAACTGATCGTTACCACCGATGCAGATTGCCTGGTAAACGAAAACTGGTTACAAACTATGGCTGCTTTTTATGAGGAATACCAACCGGCATTTATTGCAGCACCGGTTGCTATCAATTGCAGCAACCGTTTCATTGAATTATTTCAGTCGCTTGATTTTATGACATTGCAGGGAATCACCGGCGCATCGGTATATAAAAAGATACACTGCATGTGTAATGGCGCCAACCTGGCTTACACAAAAAAAGCATTTCAAGAAGTAGGTGGCTTTACCGGCATTGACAATATTGCCAGCGGCGATGATATGCTGTTGATGCATAAAATTTATACACGTTGGCCTGACAAGGTTTTATTTTTAAGATCCCCGGAAGCTATTGTACAAACTGCACCTGTGAATTCCATCAGGGAATTTTTTAATCAACGCATCCGCTGGGCCAGCAAAGCGGATAAGTATGATGATAAACGGATCTTTGCTGTGTTGGCGCTGGTATACCTGGTAAATGTTTTACTGCTCGCTCTTCCAATTATTGCTGTTTTCAATAATATTCAATATTCAATATTCAATATTCAATGCTCAATGATCGGCGTATGGTTATGCTTACTGCTGTTAAAGACAATTGCTGAATTGATATTCCTGTACCCGGTTGCAAAGTTTTTTGGTAAACAAACCATGTTGTGGGTGTTTCCGGTGATGCAGCCTTTTCATATTATTTATACCGTTATTGCGGGGTGGCTGGGTAAATTTGGCCGTTATACATGGAAAGGCCGAAACGTAAAATGATAAATATGTTGATCAGTCAAAATAAGAATGCGTCAGCAAAAACAACCAAACCCCAAGTGGTATTAATAGGTGCCGGCATCATGAGTGCTACACTGGCTATTTTTTTAAAAGAACTCGTGCCGGGTATCTGCATTAGTATTTTTGAACGTCTTCATAAAGCAGCAGAAGAGAGCTCCGATGCATGGAACAATGCAGGTACCGGTCATTCGGCCTTTTGCGAATTAAATTACACTACTGAAAAAGAAGATGGGAGTATCGATATTAGTAAAGCCGTAAAAATTGCATCGCAGTTTGAAATATCAAAACAATTCTGGGCATACCTGGTCCGGCAAAAATATATTGCAGCATCAGCAGATTTTATTAACCAGGTACCGCATATAAGTTTTGTTTGGGGCGATGACAATATTGCCTTTTTAAAAAAGCGGCACAGCGCATTGCTGGAAAATAAATTATTTGCAGGTATGCAGTTTACTGAAGACAGGAGGATTTTAAAAGAATGGATGCCGCTGGTGATGGAGGGCAGAGATGAAACAGAGAACTGCGCTGCTACAAAAATGAATATCGGTACCGATGTGAATTTTGGCGCACTTACCGATTCCATGATCGCCTGGTTGGAAACCCTTCCCGATGTAACCCTGTATCTGGATCATGAAGCAAGGAACCTGGAAAAGCAGGCTGACAATACATGGCAGGTTACAGTAAAAAACTTAAGTGAAGATGATACAATAGAATTAAATGCTGATTTTGTTTTTATAGGCGCCGGTGGTGGAGCCTTGCCCTTATTACAAAAATCGGATATTGAAGAAGCCGAGGGCTATGGCGGCTTTCCCATAAGCGGTCAATGGCTCAAGTGTAGCAACGAACAGGTAATTAAACAACATGCAGTAAAAGTGTATGGTAAAGCCGGTATTGGGTCTCCACCGATGAGCGTGCCACACTTGGATACAAGGATCATAAATGGAAAAAAAGAATTGTTGTTTGGGCCCTTCGCCGGTTTCAGTACCAGGTTCTTAAAGAACGGCAGTTATTTTGACCTGCCCAAAAGTATTGAGTGGCATAATATGGTTCCTATGCTGGCAGCCGGTTGGCATAACCTGCCGCTTACCAAATATTTGATACAACAGGTTACGCAATCAACCGAAGACCGCATGGCTGCTCTGCGTGCATATTATCCTTTAGCTAAAAATGAAGATTGGCAATTGATCATTGCCGGTCAGCGGGTACAGGTAATAAAAAAAGATGAGGAAGAAGGTGGTGTGTTGGAATTTGGTACAGAGCTGGTTTGCACTGCCGATGGTTCATTAGCGGCATTATTGGGAGCGTCGCCCGGTGCATCAACAGCAGTATCGGCTATGCTCCATGTTTTAAAAAATTGTTTCCCCGAAGGTTTTAATTCCGCCGGATGGCAAACTAAACTTAAAGAAATGATACCCACTCATGGTAAATCATGGGATGAGTACGACCTGCTTTGCCAGGAAATAAGGGAATGGACCGGTAATATTCTGCAACTGGATAAAGCATAGGAAAAGATCAGTAGAATTATAAACCTGGTTTATACTTTAATAGTAAATTACAGCATGCATCGATCCTTTTCTTTTAAAGCCGAAATGTGGAAGCGACTCAAAAAAAACAAGGGCGCCTTGTTTGGGTTGATCATCATCATACTGGCAGTACTTGTTTCGGTGTTTGGTTATATCATTGCGCCGGATAATTCGCCCAATGCAGATCTTCAAACCGTGGAGATACAGGCAAAGAAGCCGGGATACACACAGCAGTTCCTAAAGATACCAGGCTCAAAAAATACAGATGGCAATTGGCTTGAACATTTTATCAGCGGCAAAAAGAATGATTTTCAACTGGTTCCTATAAAAGGATATCGTATTCATAGCGACAGTCTTTTGGTCAATAAATTCATTGACGATGATACAGCCGTTGTTCAATATTATTCCATCAACCAATTGACCAATAACGATCCGGCATCTATTCAAAAAAATATCATCACTAAAAAATACTGGCTCGGTACCGATAAATTCGGCAGGGATATTTTAAGCCGGTTGATCATCGGCACAAGAGTAAGCCTTGCAGTGGGCTTGATAGCCGTATTGATATCTTTAACACTCGGGATTATCTTAGGTGCACTGGCGGGCTATTACCGTGGCTGGGTTGATGAAGTAATTATGTGGCTGGTAAATGTTACCTGGAGTATCCCAACTTTATTATTGGTCTTTGCCATTACCATGGCCATGGGAAAAGGATTCTGGCAAATATTTATTGCAGTTGGCCTAACCATGTGGGTGAGTGTGGCCCGTTTGATACGCGGGCAGGTAATGGCTATAAAAGAAATGGAGTATGTGCAGGCAGCCCGTGCATTGGGTTTAAAAAACAGCCGCATCATACTCAGGCATATTTTACCAAACATCCTCGGACCCGTAATGGTTATTGCTGCCGCCAATTTTGCAACTGCGATCATTGTGGAAGCGGGCTTAAGTTTTTTAGGCATTGGCATTCAGCCACCACAACCCAGTTGGGGACTGATGATTAAAGAGAATTATAATTTTATCATCACCCATAATCCTCTGCTCGCCTTAATACCGGGCTTCGCCATCATGTTATTGGTACTGGCTTTTAATTTATTGGGAAATGGATTGAGAGATGCGGTGGATGTTAAGGAATGATACCCCCTCCGCTCCCTGAAGGGGGGGGCGGCAGCAGTAAAATTATTTATGCAATCCTTAAGTTTTAGAAAAGAGGTTTAAAGAATCTGGTTCTTCAGTTCCCCCTTCAGGGGGTTAGGGGGTCGCCACCTGCACATTCCTGCTAAATCCTTCTTCCAAAGAAATAAAAGTTTCGGTTCTTTCTATACCTTTAATTTTTTGCAGTTCGTCATGCAGCACAGACCTGAGTTGTGTGATATCCTTACAAACAATTTCAATGAACATACTGTAGTTCCCAGTTATATAATTCAATCTTACAATTTCGGGGATGTTCATCAGCTCTTTGGCAACAGCATCATACAATGAACTTTTTTCCAGGTAAATACCAACAAAGGCGGTGATATCATAACCCAGCTGTTTAATGTCAACATCCATTTTGGTACCCTTAACGATCCCGAATTCCTGCAATTTTTTTATGCGTACATGAATGGTACCACCACTTACAAACAATTTTTTGCCCAGTTCAGCATAAGAGATCTCTGATGTCTCCATCATTTCATGAATGATCTGCAGATCCAGTTTGTCAAGATTCAATTTAGCTGCCATTATAGAATGTGTTTTTAAATTATTTTCAAATTGATTAGCAAATATTTAAATTATTTCTATAATTTCCAAATATTTGATAAAATATATTGAAGATATAGCCATTTGCCTTAGTTTTGTGTTATCAAAGCAATCAGTAATTACTTTGAAGTTCTTAAAAATTGTGGGGTGATGAAATTGCGTAAGCATGGCAGACATGCCCCCTTGTCTCGGGGGTGAGGATAACAGG
>JBDSGK010000084.1:0-18244 GCA_039919015.1 Ferruginibacter sp. | reverse complement strand
TAAAATGTTTGTAAGAATCATTGGGTCTTAAAACTACTTTATAACCCGAGTACAGGTCATAATTTGAATATCGTGTAGGAAGGCTTGATGAGAATACCCACCTGTTACCTGAAAAATAAACAAACTGCCTGCGAGGTATATAATAATAAGTTTCAATAGCAGGCATGTAATAGTATTCTGCATAATCATAACCTGAAGGACCCCATTCAGGTTGATCGCCAATATTAATATTGACTCCCACACTTACCTGGGCTTTAGCTGTATTTACAAATGCAAAACCTGAAGTTGCAAGCAATACACTAAATATTATCTTTTTCATATTAAGAATGTTTGGTTCAGCTATAGATTTCAAATACGGTGCCAGAAAAAGAAAATATCAGAAGATTTTGTTAAAGGAACAGCGCTTCGGTCAATATCTTTTTACCGATGATCTTTATTTCATCACCAATGGTGATGCTTTTACCAAATTCTGACGGAGGGATATAACAATCAACAGACAAGTAGTAGGTATGCCCGTACACATCTAATGAGGACCAGGCCGGTTGTGAGCCTGCTCTTTGTATTGCAAATGTTTTTTGAAATGCATGAATACCTTCCCCGGTTTGTGGATGCCTTGTAGGTACCACACATCTGGCACGCGGGCTCATACCATATAACATTATTTCACCTATTTTAAATTCAACAACTGTCTCTTCCCGGTAAAATAGCCTGTCTTCCCAAAAGGCGGGTACATGATCAATTTCAATTGTTGCCCTGAAACGCTTTCTCGCTTCTTCAAGCTTCATATGATCAAACCAGGTACTCACTGTTTCAAGACTTGCCGTAGATAAAACGGTAACCCCGCTTTTTACAGGTATGTCTAAAAATTCACCTTCTGTATTTTTTTGAAATGTTACCGGCATATTAAAAAATGCAGAAAGAAATTCATCAATAGCTCCTGTATCATGTTGCAGATGAAATTGATGCCAGGCTGTTGCAGATTCGTGCCTGAAAGAGATCAGTTCATTTTCAAGATCAATGTCCGACCGTAAAACATGTACTAATGCATTTGATTTTCCATTTACAAATTTTCCATTGCTGCCGCAAATGGCGTACTCCCTATCGTGTTCCAGGCTGCCGCCGGTGCCTATCCTGGCTTTTGACAATGAGATCCCATCCAGCGATTTTACCGGGTAAATAGTGATCCTGCTAACAGTGGGTGTGATCTCCATCAGGTTTATTAAGCTGCAAAATTAATACAACCATGCTGGTTTCTCCGCATAGTTGCATTAATTGAAAGAATTTTTATGGCCAGGCCTTAAAAGGTCCTTATCACAGCTCTTGGTCCGCCCGCAGTGGCTTTTTGTAAACTGTAAGTAAACCCAAGTGTAAAAAACCGTTGCAGGGTTTTGTATTGTACGTCTTCAATATAATTGGCATTCCCGTTCCGGTCAACACCGATATTTTGATTCAACAGGTCAAAGCCACTCAGCTTGATCTCGCCCTTTTTGCTTTTTAAAACCTGCTTGCTGATGGATGCATTCCATAATGCCACCCTGGTATTATAACCATTGCTGCGGCCTGTAAATGCACTGTAAGTAAATTCATTATTGATATTGATCCCTGCGGGTAAATTGATATTGGCATTCAGTTCATATACCTGGCGCCAATAATGATTATTGAGCGATGGCTGCAACGAGTATTCAGCTTTATTGTAAGCCACTCTTGCTTCAACACTGATGTCCAGTATTTCTTTGTAACTGTAACTGGCAGATACCCTTGGCATAAAAGACAAGGTTCCGGTTTTGTTCTTATCCCCGTTAATAAAATTAACGTAGTGGTTATAACCGGTATTAAAGCCAACCCCAAAACGGGTGTTCAGTTTTTTAACACGAAAGCCCCTGTCTATATTACCACTGATGTTATAAACACCCTTTGCATTAACAGGCATAGAAGACCGGGCACCCGATGCATTAATGATATCACTGCTGACAATGGCGTGTTGCGTGGCGCTATAATTAATAAATATAAAAAGATTTTTTTGCTTCGAGGACGATGCATTAAAGAACTGCAGGCTGGCATTGTGTGAATACGATTGTTTCAATAATGGATTGCCCGAAGTAATATTTAATGGATCGCTAATATCCTGCACAGGCTGTAACTGCCTGGCTGTTGGTTGATTTACAGAAGTAGAATAATCCAGCCTTAATGTTTTTATTTTTGTAAAACTATAATTGAAATTTGCCGTGGGCAACAGGTTCGTAAAATGATGCTTCACGTGGAAGCTGCTGTCTTTTAAATGACTGTTAAGCTGTGCATATTGTATATTGGCACCAACTCCATATCCATATTTTTTTTGCTGGGTGCGCATGCTGACGCCTCCTCCCATATAATCATAATTGCTTTCAAAAGCATTACTCAATATAGTATTTACCATGTCGTGCTTGCCGCTACTTATATTGTAATCAAAGGTTTTACGGTCAAGCGCTCCTTTATTTGTATTATAAAATCCTTTAAGCTCGATCAGCGACCGCTTGCTTAATGGTTCGGTATAGCTGGCATTCACTCCATAGCTTTGGGTAAGGCTGTTGAGCCGGGTAACCTGGTTAAGTGTGTCACGTTGAGTAATAGTGCCATTGCTGAAAAAATTATTGATCGCATTTTGTGTTCCTCTTGCCCGGCTGTCGTTATACTGCATAGCGCCGGTTATTGAAAATGTTCTTCCTTTTTTCCTGAATTTATGTTTGTAAAGCAGGTCGTTGTTGATCGTATAACCTTCGGTGCTGTTACCGGTATTGGAGAATCCCTCATTCAGCATTTTATCATCTGGCACAAATGATTCATAGTCGTTCCGTTTTGTTCCGCTCCCTTTTTGATAACCAAGGACCGAGCTGAGTTTGATGGAATTGAAAGAGTCGATCTTATGATCAACGCTGAAATTAAAGCGGTTGCTGCTGGTTTTATTATTGGTGCTGCTGTTTTGCAGGTACGTGAAATTGTTGCCGGGAAAAATGTTGCGGCGATCGGTATTCCTGGTATTGTCAAGCGTAAGTTTGTTATAAAAATAACTGGCATTCACTGCTGTTTTCTTTTTCCAGGTATCATTATAATTAAGGCCCCCGGCAATAGTTTGTGTAATGCCCTGGTTATTGTTGATACCGGCAACAGGTAATCCAAATTCATCATCATTGCCGGTGTTAATAACGATCCTGGCTCCGCCACCACTCATCATCTTTTTTGCTTGTCCGCTGAAATTGAGCATATCCATAATAGAAAATCCCTGGCGGTTGGTATTATTGGCCATGCCTATTGCAGAAAGCTGTTGATCGCCTTTGAATTTATTGATATTGAACTGCCCGTCATAGCGGCCCTTTGTTCCTGCCGCCAGGCTTGCTTTACCAAAAGCTGCATTCTTTTTATCTTTTTTTAACTGCAGGTTGATGGTAGGTATTTTATTGCCGTCGTCAATGCCGGTAAATTCCGACTGGTCGGATTGTTTATCAAATACCTGTACTTTATCAATGGCATCAGCAGCAAGATTTCTCGTTGCCATTTTAGGATCGCCGTTAAAAAAATCCTTGCCATTGACCAATACCCGGCTGATGCGTTTGCCATTGACCCGGATAGTCCCGTCTTTATCAACTTCTACCCCGGGCATTTTTTTCAGCATGTCTTCAACAACTGCATTGGGTTTTGTTTTAAATGCTTCGGCATTAAATTCAAGTGTATCGCCATTAAGTACAACAGGGGGCCTTTGTGCAGTTATCGAAACGGTTTCCATAATTGACTTGTCTTTCATATAAATAGTACCCAGGTTAACATTAGCTGTGGCTTCAAAAACTTTCCATAAGGTATGAAAATTTACCTGCGATGCAGATAAACGGTATTTACCGGGTTTTAACTCCTGAAAATAAAAATTACCTGCAGAATCTGTCCTGGTAAATGCAACCAGTGAAGAGTCGGCGGTATTGATCAGGGAAACGGTAGCTTCTGCAACACGCTGGATCTGTAAGGAGTCGGTTAAGTGCCCCTTTACAGAAAGGCTTTTCTTTTGGGCTTTTGCTGTTATGGCTGTAAACAGCAGCAGTTTTGATAACAAAATAAAATATTTCATGGCTATACTTTTATTGAGCACAAAAGTATTGTCCATGTTGAGTTAACACGGTTAACCAATATGGGTATAAGGTTAATTAATGTTAACGGTTTTTTGGCTAGCTGTTAAAAAACTTATAAGAAAGGGTTTCTGGCATTTTGGATTTAAACCGATATTCCCTGCTCCCGTCTATAACCCCATTAACAACAACTAAAAAAAACTAATCATGAAAAAATTTTTACAAATCGAAATTTCCAAAACAGAAGCCATCGCCTTTATTGCCATTCTTTGCTGGATCGTTGCATCCTGCTTTGTTCCATTGCCTGATGTAAATTCACTGGGTAGGTAAGCGTTTTTGTATAAGTTGCCGGCATGTCCTTTAAAATGGGTACCTATCGTACAATAATTTTAAATGCATGCCGTTAAGCTTAGTACTTAAACAATTCCTACATGAACAGAATCCCATACGAGGTAAAATCGGGCCATATAGTGGTTCACCTGATTAAGAGCTTTATAGGTAAGCTGAGGCAAAATCCTGATATCTACCCTATCCGTTATTACAAGAAAAACCGCAAGTTTAGAAGTAATTTTAGTGAGCATGCCGTAAAATAACCGGTTGGGTGCGGAAATTACCCGCTTAAGATTAAGCAAAATTGCTCTTGACAGGTGAATAATGGATTTGTACTTTTGATATTCAAAATCCGATGTATGAAAAATACCACACCAACACACAACCATGGCATTTCTTTTAATGCTGTATTAAAGATCCTGGGACATGCTATAAAAAGTTTATTTGAATCTCCTACTCACAGGGAATTTAAACGATTGAAAGACTTTATCGCTTCTTAATTGACAGCCTATTTGACCCGGCCATTAGCTGAACAAATACTCCACATCCGATTTGGAGAGTGCTTTTACAAAGCTGGCATCATCAGCGATCAATTCGCTTGCCAATTTACGTTTGCGTTCCTGGAGTTCCAGTATCTTATCTTCAATGGTATCTACGCAGATCATGCGGTAAGCAAAAATATTCTTGGTTTGGCCAATACGGTGCGTACGATCTATGGCCTGTTGCTCAACAGCCGGGTTCCACCAGGGATCAACTATATACACATAATCTGCAGCGGTTAGATTTAAACCCACGCCGCCGGCCTTCAGCGAAATAAGGAATACCCTGCATTCATCATTGTTCTGAAAATTCTCTATCGCCTTTTCCCTGTCGGGAGCAGAGGTACTGCCATCAAAATATTCAAAAGGAATATTATCCTGTATCAGTTTCTTTTTTATCAAGGCCAGCATCCCCAAAAACTGGGAGAATATAAGTGCCTTGTGGTGGCCGATATTTTCTTCGATCTCACGGGCAAGCTCATCGAGTTTTATAGAATGGTTGGGGTATTTTTCCTCTTCATTTAAAATAGCCGGGCTGTCGCAGATCTGCCGCAGCTTCATCAGGCCCTGTAAAATGGTAAGCTGCGATCTACCGATCCCCTGCTGATCAATGGTACCCAGGATCTTATCACGGTAGCTGTTGCGGTATGCTTCATAAACCTTGCGCTGCTCTTTTTCCATTTCGCAAAACAAAATAGTTTCTGTTTTTTCGGGCAGGTCCTTGGCCACCTGTTCTTTGGTGCGGCGCAGTATGAACGGGAATAATAATTTACGTAAATGTTCTTTTTGTTCCTGCTCACCAAATTTATCGATAGGTGTGGCAAATTCATTTCTAAAGAATTCCATATTACCCAGCAGGCCTGGATTTAAGAAATTCATTTGCGCAAAAATGTCAAAGGTATTATTCTGCAAGGGAGTACCACTCATGCATAGCCTGTTCTTTGCATTGAGCAAACAGGCAGCCCGTGTAACTTTTGATGCGGGATTTTTTATGGCCTGGCTTTCATCCAGTATCACGTAATCAAATTTCATTTTCAATAATACCTGTATATCACTTCTCAATGTTCCATAGGTGGTAATAATGATATTGTGTTTTTGCAATTCCTCTACATTGCGGCTTCGTATACTACCATGGTGAATATGCCAGCTTAATGTAGGTGTGAATTTTTCCACCTCATTTCTCCAGTTATAGATCAATGTTGTTGGACAAACCACGATCGCTTTGAGCCCGCCCATTATCTCTTTATAGTGATGCAGCATACTCAATGCCTGCACGGTTTTACCCAAACCCATGTCATCTGCTAAAATACCACCCCAGCCCACATCGTTCAAATAATTAAGCCACTGGAAGCCTGATGTTTGATAAGGCCTGAGAATAGTCTGTAAATGAGCCGGTGCAATTGTCTCAGGGATGTTCTTAAACTCTTTAAGCCGCTCATATTTTTCATCAAGCTCAAAACTTAATTCTTTTTCATCCTTATTTTCATATAGCTCATCGATCACACTCATGTGGTATTTCGACAGGCGTAATTGATCGCTTCTGCCCTCGCCTACTTTAAACAACAGGGAATATCTTTTCAGCCATTCATCCGGCAGTATCCCTAAAGTACCATCGTTGAGCTGTACAAATGACTGCTTGTTTAGTAGTGCTGTTTTTATTTCATCAATGCCAACCCGTTGCTCACCAAATTCAATTTCTACCTTGGCATCAAACCAATCGAGGCCGCTGCTTACATGTATATGTGTATTGGGCCTGGCTGTATTAAAACGGAAATTGCGTAATGCTTCAAAACCAAATACCGGCACTTTCATCTCATTCATGGCATCAACAAATAAAAAGAACCAGTTATTACGCAGCACATCTGCTCCTTTTAATACCAGGTTGTTTTTATTATTATCGGGCCTCACAAATAACGAGTGCAGGCTCTCCAGTTTTTTCAGGAATGCTTCTTCTGCTTCCAGGTTACGTTCAATGATGAGTATCTTATCGCCATCGGGTATGGTGATGTTCTCTTTATCAGAAGGCTTTGTTTCAAAACCTTTGTAGGTAAACACAGGCTGAAATACAAGATAGTCGCCCTTTTCCTGCAACTGTAGTTTTATTTCAGGTTCACCGCTTTTAATTTCTCTTACCAGGCTCTTATCAAATTCCACTTTGTAATCTTTGGTAAGGGGAAGAATGACCGACTTCATTTTTTCTCCCCAGTTGTCTTTGCTGAGCTGGATATTTCCTTCTTTCAGGAATTTTTCTGCCTGCAAAACATCTTCGGCCCTTTGCCATAGGTACAACACATCATCACTTAAATATACCAGGCTGCTGTTGCATTCATTGTCGGTAAAAGGCATGGTATCGCCCATTAATTTTACCATGCAGGCAATTTCAAAATGATCGGTGCTTGCCTGCACTTTAAAAACGGGGGCAATAAAATGATTGCTTAATTCAATTTCTACAAGGTTGGCTGTAGTAAACTGTTTGGCCGGCGGCAAATAAAAAATAAAATTATTGTCTGCCTGCTCTTCAAATATTTTTTTCAGCTTGGGTTGCAGGTATTCTGCGATCAGGGCCTTTGTTTCTTCGGGAAGGTCATCTCCATCGGTGTGAATGATATTTTCCCAGATGCCGCTGAAAGGTGAATTGCGGTCAAGGTATTTATTGATCTCACTACTTTGTAATTTACGTACCTGTTGCACCAGTTGCTTATCATCTTCGCTGAACAATTCTGTATTCACAAATTTGGTAAGATCAAGTTTTTCTACTTTACCCACATACTTGATCTGTGTATCATTAGCTTCACCCTGCACAGCATCCACATCAAAGTAGGGATACATAGCCGCATTAAAATTAAAAACAATACCCAGTTTCTTAGCAGGCTGCTCTTCCACAGTTACTTCCTGGGCTGGCAGATCCGGAACAATGAAAGCCTCTACAGGCCTTGCCGGTACTGTGCCTGCTGCAACTCTTTTAATGGAAGGATCAAGCACTTTTAAAAAAGGCTTACCTTCTTTATAAGTAAATTCAAATTTGTTGGTAAGATCATCGTCCAGGCTGTAACCATATATCTGCAACAGTTTATTTTTTTCTTTATCCCAGTTACGGATGCTGTCAAAATAATTAGCTCCATAAGCATCCAGCAGTTGCAGGAACAATAAAGTTTTGTGTTCACAGAGGGGGTGTTCTGTCTCTCCGCATTTGCAGGAAGTATCAAAATTCCTTTCGTCGTTCTTTTGAATGACCAGCGGGAAAGATTCTCCTTCAAAAACCAATTCAGCTTCCACGCGTTCGTCAGCCGCTTTGATGATATTTGCTTTTGTACTGCGTAAAATATTTTCCGCTTCAGCGTAAATACCGGGTGATGAAAGCAGCTTGATCATCTTTAATTCAATGTGTTTCATCTTGGCAACCGTATGACGCTGGTTGTATTGAATGTTGGTGTTGCCCAGCATATTCTTATCAACCATATCCTGCAGGCGAATCAATGCAGCAGCTTCGTGCCTGCATATATCTCCTAAATTGTAAGGGCATGAACAGCGGACCGTCATTGATTTGGCATCGGTGTATTTTTGGATATGCACTTTGTAAAAAGTAGCATAGCTGTCATCCTTTACCCTGAATACAACAGCACCCATTAACTGGTCGTGCTCAACCAGCTCAACAAAACCCAGGGCATGTATCTTTTTGCCACGACGGATCACTTCGTCGGAACCATTGTTGTAAACATATTTAATAAGGTGCGGTAGGGCCATGCTCAATTTTAGATGCCGATTTGGGATTTCAGAGATGAACGGATTTCTACTATTTTAAGGCATATCCATTTCTGAAAAAGGCAATTTGCAAAAGTAACGAAAAATAAACGAGCCCTGAAAGCTTATGGAAAAGATTAGTAAGAAATTTTGTGTTAAATGATGATCCGTTTACCTGGCAAGAAGTTTCCCTTCTTCATATATAACTGTAGTATTGGCTATGTCTTCGGTTAAACAATACTTTATATCTTCTTCCAGCCCATAACCGGCGAGGCGTTGGTAATGAGAAGCATTTTTCGATCTCATGAATTGAAACATATCAGCTTTGGCCTCATGATACATGGATAACGCTATTTGTGATGAATCGCAGTTGATGGAAAAATGTTTTCCGATCTTATTGATAACAGCACCTGCAAATAAGGTATCTTCTAAATTGACCCGGTTCTTCCAGGCGGCACAGGCCAGGATCACATGTTGATTTTCAGTCAGCAGAAAATCACAAACAGCCGATAGGTTTGGAAACGAACCGGTGATGATGGCTTTTGCATTTTTATTAAGCGCCATGTGCAAAAGCCTTGTACCGTTGGTTGTTGTAAGAACCAGGGTTTTATTATGCACAAATTCACCGGGATATTCAAATGGTGAATTCCCATACTCCAGGCCTTCTGCAATTTTCCCATCTCTTTCACCGGCAGTGATGCTGTCGATCTGTTTTCCAATGCGGATGCAATCGGCAACACTGTCAACAGGGATGACAGCTTTTGCACCATTGTGTAATGCTGTTGCGATGGTGGATGTGGCCCTTAATACATCGATGATCACCACAATGCTTTTATCAACATCGTACAGGTCTAAAAGTGAAGGAGAAAGGCAGGTATATAACTCGGGCTTGGCGCTTTGCATTGGGTAAAATTAGTTTAAAATAGCTTTCCACTTTTGCGTTTCGGCGTATTCTTTGATCACAGCATTTCTTTTTATCAGAAAATTTTCGATATAGGACCGAAGAAAAAAACTGTTGGCAATTTTGCCCATGATGCCATACGGCGTTTCAAAATGTACGATGTCGATCATAATGGTACCATTCTCTACAGCTTTAAAATGATGCTCGTGATGAAAGCTTTTGAAATCGCCCTTTATCATTTCATCAATAAAAAGAGCAGGACTTTGCATCTCTGTAATTTTAGAAGTAAACTGCCTCGTTTTAAAAAGATGCTTAGCCTGCCAGGTTACGGTCTCATTTTTATTGATCAGCCCGTTCATTACACCGCCTATTGCTTTTTCATTGGTTTCGATTGTTGAGATCTGGTGCAGGTTGATGCTGCGGCAAAGATCGAAAACCCTTTCAATTGGTGCGGTAATAAATGATGTTAAATGAATATGAGGCATACTTAATAGTGGATAATTGATTAAACTAAAATGATTTTTTTTAAAGAAAAACCTAATCCTTGAAACATTATTATTATCCATTAAAAAAATATCCCTGCCTACCGGCAGACAGGCATTATACAAAAGGCATTTTTACCACTTTGGCTTTAATTAAAGTATTACGGATGCTGATAAAAATTTCGCTGTCCGGTGCTGCGTACTTTGCATCCACATAACCCATGCCTATAGCTTTACCTAATGTTGGCGACTGGGTACCCGATGTGACTTTACCAATAATAACTCCTTCAAAATCCTTGATATCGTAATCGTGCCGGGCTATTCCTTTTTCAAGTATTTCAAAGCCCACCAATTTTTTAGTTAAGCCTTCAGCTTTTTGTGTTGCAAAATAGTCGCTATTGGTAAATGGTTTGCTGAATTTTGTTATCCAGCCCAGCCCGGCTTCCAGTGGTGAAGTATTGTCGTCAATATCGTTACCATATAAACAATAGCCCATTTCCAAACGGAGGGTATCTCTTGCGCCCAGGCCAATCGGTTTGATGGCGCCTTTTTTTCCTGCTTCAAAAATGGCGTCCCAGATCTTTGTTGGATCATCATCTTTGTCTTCAAAATAAATTTCAACACCCCCTGCCCCGGTATAACCCGTTGCACTTACCAATACATTTCCAACGCCGGCAAATGTTCCTTTGGTGAATGTATAATACTTCAGGTTCATAATATCCATTTCGGTAAGCGGCTGCAACATCTTTGTTGCATTAGGGCCCTGTATGGCAAGCAGGCAGGTTTTATCAGAAATATTATGCATCTCCACGGCCTTATCATTGAATTGCTGGATCCAGTTCCAGTCTTTTTCAATATTACTGGCATTTACTACTAACATATAAGCATTGTTCTCTTCGAGGCAATAGACGAGCAGGTCATCCACAATACCCCCTGTCTTATTTGGTAAACAGCTATACTGCGCTTTGCCAACTGTTAATTTGGAAGCATCATTGCTGGTTACTCTTTGAATAAGGTCCAGTGCATGTTCTCCTTTCAAAATAAATTCACCCATATGGCTCACGTCAAACACGCCAGCCGAATTACGCACCGCTGCATGCTCATCATTAATACCCGAATAACTGATGGGCATATTATACCCGGCAAACTCAGCCATTTTAGCCCCCAGGCCAATATGTTTTTGTGTAAAGGGTGTATTTTTCATTAAAACAATTTTTTTATAGTTAATGTATTAAGCTGCAAATGTAAAATAAAAAACCCGGAAGGGGTCAAGACGGCTTAACGCCGTCAGACCCCTAAAAAAAGTCCCCCGAAAAGTCGGGGGACGTGTTGGTTTCAACTTCAACTCAACTATTGAAACGATTTTGGCTTCATCCCATGAGCTATCGCTCGTTCCTTTGCAAGGAACTCCAAAGGAGAAGGCACTGGAAGACTTTAGCGAACTTATTTTTCTTTTTACGCAATTTTATAATTAAGCAACCCTGCTTAATTATCTGCTAAAATTTCCTTCAGCTCTTCGCAGATCTCCCTTACTCTTTCACATGATTCGTCTGAGTTTTCTGTCTTATTGATCTTTATTCTCAGTTCACCCGGGTACGAGTTTATGTAAACTGTTGTTTTATCATCAAGTGTTATTTCATCATCTATTGACCTGTTCTTAAATGACCTGATGCTGCTGTTTATCAAATGTTCATTCAGGTAAACCTGTACCGCATGCGTTTGGCTCCTCCTGTATGATGCTTCCATTTCATATTCATCTTCATCATCTGTGGTAGTGATCGAAATGTTGTGATCGCGACCATGAAAACAGGATGTGATAACAATCAGAAAAATAAAACCCGGTAACGTGTAAATAAAATGCTTTTTCATTTGATCTGTTTTAAGGTCTGATAAAACGGGTTTAATCAATATGCATCATGGGGTTAAAAACCGGCACCTGTGAGCTTAAAGGAGATTCGGGTTCATTATTGTCACTGATCTTTTCCAGCTGCTGATCGATCTTTTCCCTGGCTTTACGTAACGAGTCCTTTATTCTTTGTGTTTCTTTTTCGAGTTTCATTCTTAATGAATCCTCTTTATTCATTGGCTGACCATCGTTATAGCGGTAGTTGTCCTGATCGTTATTATCATTAGTGATCACTTCCACACCATTACCATCTATGTTTATCTTTGTTCTGCTACCAGACCTGCTGCTGGCTGGGGTTCCGTTCAGATGATACAGGCGGCCATCGGCTTTCATGATATACTCCACCCCGGTTCTCCAGTCGTTGATCTCTTCATCTGAATCATAATACCAGTCATTGTTATTCCAGTCTCCACCGATATGAACATTATTGAACCAGCTTATGCTTTTATCAATTTTTATTCTTTTACCCACGGGTACATAAACAGTAAGTACAACCCGCTGGTTACGGAATTTATCTGTCTTATTAATGGCAATTCCTTTGTCCATCAGTAATATACTGTCTGCCTGTGCTCCACTATATTGTATGCGTGCTGCATTATTTTCAGCGATCGTTCTTGACCGGCCTGTTGCCATTTTTATAACTGTAACTTTAAAACTGTCGTTGGTTGATTTCAGGATACGAACATCCACATTATTTACATAGGCAGTATCTTCTTCTATTCCTTCAAAAGGTTCAAACCTTAAGAAACGGTTCCTGGTATACTTGCCCAGTGGCGTTTTTGAAGTGATCTCCAACTTGGTTACCATCGGGTTGGTCAATGTTATTTCCTCTTCAGTAATATTTTTACTGTTATAATTAAAGTCCCTGCTGATAGATGAGATCAACAGTATAAAACATGCCCAGCCCAGTACCCACAGTGCCCCAAATGAGAAACCAAGAATTTTACTGTTGCTTTTTGAGCGGGCGATCTTGCGGATGATCCAGGTTATGATAGCGATGATCGGAACTGCTATAAAGAGTATCAATGTACCCCATGCAAACAGGTTTTGATAATCATTTTGGATAACAAAATCTTTTAAAGGAAAGAAGCCGATCGATATAACAGCCAGGGCGAATAAACCCATCACCAGGGCAAAGCCCACACAGCCAATAATAAAATATGCGAATATCTTAACGATCATGGCAATTACATTACCTAATCCACCGCGGTTCCTCCTGCTAAAATTTTTCACATCACCTGCCATTACATTTGCTTTTTCAGTGATCACCGCAGAAGCATCTCTACCAAATTTTTCAGCTTTTTTACCCACGCCTTTCATTTCTCCTACTACTGATGCCTTGATTGAATTCATATCTACTTTTTCACCTTTCATTTCCAGTTTTTCAGAAGTAGTTGTTGCTTCGGGTATCACTATCCATAATATAATGTACACGATAAGTGATGTTGGGCTGAAAGTAAAACGCAACACATCACCAAAGTCCCACAAACCGCCCCAATGGCCCCAACGTGAAATAAATGACAGGAAAGGAAGTAAGAACAGTACTCTTGGTATCCAGGCGTTCATGCCGAAATAATTACCAATACCACTACAAACACCGGCAATATATTTTTCATCAGGATTACGGAATAATTTTTTCCTTGTTCCCCCGATCTGTGTGGTTGCACTGCTGGGCACTGCGATCCACATAATGATATAAGTTAAAAACCCGATACCGGAAAACAAAAGTACCACAAAGATTATCCTGGCAATTACCACATCTATATTAAAGTAGTTGGCCAAACCACTACATACACCACCAAGCACTTTGTCATTTTCGTCGCGGAATAATCTTTTATTCCCGGCGGGCTGGCTGCTGCTTGATGATTGCTCTTCGTTTGCAGATGAAGTAAATGATTGGGTCTGTGTATCATCCATGGCTTCAAACTCTTCGGGCCTGCCCATGTTTTTAATAATGGCATTCACATCATCATCTGTGATACAGGTAGCGCCCTTGGTTATCTTTTCCTGGAACAGTTCACCAATACGGCTTTCAATATCGTTGATGATCTCCTCTTTGCCTTCTTCGTTGGCAAAGTGCCGGTTCAGGCTTTCGGTGTAACTTTTCAGCAGGTCAAATGCTGTTACTTCTATCGGAACAACCCGTCCCTGGAAGTTTATATTTATGACTTGTTTCATGGCTTTAATTTTTGCGTTTCGTTAGTTGTTTTGGCCAACAATCCCGATAGCTATCGGGGGGCTATACTTTGTTACCTGACTACCGTCAGGCAGGTTGGGTGTCGTTGAAGTTGTTGTTATTAATATTTTCCTGTTCAGTATGGGTAAGTGCCCTTACAGCATTAGCCAGTTCAAACCAGGTTGTTTCCAGTTCCTTGTAAAATCCTGCCCCTTTTTCTGTCAGCGTAAAATATTTACGTGGGGGACCGCCGGTACTTTCTTCCCAACGGTAAGATAAAAGCTCTGCGTTTTTAAGCCTGGTAAGCAGTGGGTACAAGGTCCCCTCCAGGATGTTCAGGTTTGCTGCCTTCATTTTTTCAATGATATCCGAAGGGTAGGCTTCGCCCTCTTTTATGATAGAGAGGATGCAAAACTCCAGAACTCCCTTACGCATCTGGCTGGCTGTGTTATCAATGTTCATGGCTGCAATTTTTTAACCCCGGCCCATCCCTCTCCTGCAGGAAAGTTCGTAACGGGGATCATTTCAGAAAATAATTTATTCATGGCTATACTTTGTTAGAGATCCGGAGCTGGGTTTGAATTTTGAGTATTCACCGGTTTACTCCTTCTTCATACCTAAACTCTCTATCTCTGACACAAAGATAATAGTATTCCAGTACTATGCAACACATAATACCATATTTTTTATAGTAGTGGGTTGTAGATATTAGCCTTTTTGACCTGTAATCCTTGCCTATATTGACTTTTGCAGCATAAAAATAATTTTGAATAAAAGGCCGGATTTGATGAGCGGTGGAATTCTGGTATAAAAGGCGGTGATCTGGCCCTTTTATTCTATTAAAACATTCAAAAAAGAAGAATGGTATTATTTAAAAGCAATAAAAAACTATCGATGTTAATCTTTCTGTAATATGAATATTGCTGTAAACATCTGGCTTCATATTCGTATCTTAAATAAAGGAGGAATAATTATGAAATACATTTTTTACCTAATGCTCAGCCTGGTTATACTGGCGAGCTGTAAAACAAGCAAAAATTATTTATCACGCAGTGATAATGATAAAACGCTTTTTGACGCAATCAAAACATTAAAAAAACACAACACGGATACCAGTGCTTTAAATGCCCTGCCCATTTTATACAGTACTGCCCAACAAAGAAACCTACACATAATAAATAGCGCCAAGAGCTCTACTGAACCTGGCCGTTGGGATAAGATCATGGACAGCTACAATACCCTGCAGGAAATGTATGATGCCATTGTGGAGAACGATGCCGCCAGCCGCGTAGTTACGCCCGTTAATTACCAGTCAACTATTTATGACCTTAAACAACAGGCTGCCGCAGATTATTATGCAGCAGGGATTGATCTATTAAATAAGCCGGGGCGTGAGGATGCTAAAAGATCTTACAACTATTTTAAAAAAGCAGATAAGTGGGTACCCGGCTACCAAGATACCAAAGTAAAAATGGATGAAGCTTATCAAAATGCCATTGTGAATGTGGTGATCAAACCGGTACAGGATAATTCATATTTCTTTAATACGGGCTGGGGTAATTATGGGTACAATTACAGTAATGAATATTTTCAGCAAACATTGGTAAGGGAACTTGGTGGAATAAACAGCAGCCGATACCCTGCACGCTTTTATACAGACTGGGAGGCCAGGCGTGATAATGTACAGCCCGATTGGGAAGTAAATCTTACCCTCAGGAATATGAATATCCCTCAACCGCAAACTTACAGCTATACCCGTAATGCAAACCAGCAGGTTGAAACAGGCAGGGACACAAGCGGCAGAATAATTTATAAAACCGTGTATGCTACCATTAATGTTGCCCGGCAATCATTTACCGCCCGTGCCGATATGGAAATAAATATCACAGATCTTTTCACCCATAAAAATGTTGTGTATTATACTTTCAGGGAAGATTACAGGTGGGAGGAAGAGCACGCAACTTATACCGGTGACAGCCGTGCGCTTAGTCCCAACGACTGGGCAATCATTAATAACAATTATTATAATGAACCCCGCAGAGAAGATGTATTAAATGAGCTTTACCGCCAATTATATCCGCAGGTAAAGAATAAGATCAGTTATGCGGTTGATTGGTAGGCCTCCCCAAGCCCCTCCAGAGGAGGGGTTTTAAAGAGTATAAGAACTTTAATGGCTTTCATGTACAAAAAGGGCTATTTTATTTCTTCCTTTTCTCTTTTGTACTCTTAGCCAAATTTCCGCTTAGATAAATATCCTATATATCACCCAGCTCATCAAATACGCCAGCGCTGTCATATAAACCAATTGGATCATCGGCCATTTCCAGCTACGGGTTTCTCTTTTTACAATAGCAAGTGTGCTCATGCACTGCATGGACAATACATAAAATATCAACAGTGATAAACCGGTAGCCAGGTTATATACTTTAGTTCCGTCGGACCTTACAGCGGCTGCCATTTTTTCGCGGAGTGTACTGCTATTGGTATCTGCATCTTCACCAACACTGTATAAGGTAGCCATGGTGCCCACAAAAACTTCCCTGGCTGCAAAAGAGGTTATCAATGCAATGCCGATCTTCCAGTCGTAACCCAGTGGGCGAATTGCTGGTTCAATGGCTTTACCCAATGTGCCGGCAAAAGAACTTTGTAGTAATTCTGTTTTTCGTTGTTTGTTCAATTCGTCCTCCTGCTGTGGATTGGCTTTGATCAGCTGTTCATATTTAGCTGTTACACCGCTCATTTTTTCTTTTGGCCCATACGTACTCAATACCCACAACAACAGGCTGATCATCATGATCACTTTACCTGCATCAAATACAAATATCTTTGCCTTTTCAATCATTGTCGTCAATGCATTCTTCCACCTGGGTGCACGGTAGGTTGGTAATTCCAAAATAAAAAAACTACGTTCTGTACTTTTAATGAACCATTTCATTACCCAGGCAACGATCAAAGCCATTACTGTTCCCAATAAATATAAGGCCATCATCACCAGGCCCTGCAGGCTTAAAAATCCAAAATATAATTTAGAAGGAATGACCAGGGCAATTAAAATAGTGTACACCGGAAGTCTTGCACTGCAGCTCATCAACGGCGTTATCATGATGGTGAGCAGCCTCTCTTTTTTATTCTCAATATTCCTGGCACTCATGATGGCGGGTACCGCACAGGCAAAGCCGCTGATCATGGGCATTACACTTTTTCCGTTCAAACCAACCTTGCGCATCAGTTTATCACTCAGGAAACTGATACGTGCCATATAACCGGTATCTTCCAAAATGGTGATCAAACCGAACAGGATCATGATCTGCGGGATAAAAATAACAATGCCGCTGAGCCCCGCTACCACACCATTGATCAACAGGTCGCTCCACCAGGCAACCGGTAAATTATTGCTGAGCATGCCACCAAATTCACTAAACACCCACTCTATCCCATCCATAGGGTATTTGGCTACCCAAAAAATACTTTGAAACAGCAGGAATAAAACAGCCATTAAAATGATATAGCCCCAGCGACGGTGCAGTAAAATATCATCAAGCCTTTCATTGAACATGGCTTTTTGCAGTGGATCAGCTTCTACCACTGTTTGCTGCATAATATGTTTTATATGGCCATAGCGCTGCATGATCTCTTCGGCCTGTGTTTTTGTTGGATTAAATTTATTGTCAACCTCAATTTGCTCGATCGTTTCATGCATGGCATTATCCAGCGGAAAGTATTCGTGGTTGATGAGGTAATGAATGGCCATATAATCACTGGACCCAGGGTAATGAATTTTTACCTGCTCAATAGCATTTGCTGCCAATGCTTTATTATCAATAAAATCACGTACCGGTTGCTGGTATAAATTTTCGGCAGACTGTTCAATTGCTTTTTTTAATTGCTCAAGCCCTTTATTTTTTCTTGGATTGATGGGCACAATGGGCACACCCAATTCTCTTTCAAGACCTAAAATGTCGATCTGTGTTCCTTTTCGCTTGGCAAGATCCATCATGGTAAGTGCCACCACTACCGGTATATTGAGGTCAATGATCTGTGAGCAGAATAAAAGGTTGCGTTTTAAATTACTGGCATC
>JBDSGK010000083.1:0-15722 GCA_039919015.1 Ferruginibacter sp. | reverse complement strand
GCTTTTCTGATATCGGATTTACAAAATCAGTTTGGGCTGTAAAATATTTAGTTGTGCCTCCTCCATTGGTACGTTCAATTATTGGAGCAGTTTTAGCACTATTATTGGGATAAAAATATTGCGAATTGTAATCTCCCTTATTATCATTTTTGCTTTGGTTGTAGTTTGCATCTACTGTCCACTCTTTGTTTGGTTTGGTAAAATTGTGTTTGAAACTAAGACTGGCACCCACATTCCTGAAGTGGAAAGATGTTTGTGTATTTCTAAAACCATAATCATTTACCAGCAGGTTGTCTTTGTAAAGCGTGTCTCTGTAAATATTTATAAGATCGGTACTTTTAAACTGGCCGGTAACATAAGTGCCGCCAACGGTTAAGGTGTTCCTGTTGTCTATAAAATAATCGAAACCTGCCCTGCCAAAACCAAAATAGCCATTATTCAGCGGATTGCTCTTTTGGTTAAAAATAGATGTGGTATCATTGTTCAGGTAATTGGTTCTCTCGCTGTTGGATATACCAATAGATTTCCTGGTATTTACCCTGGCCCTTGCAAAAAAGTTAATCTTATTCTGTTTAACATTGATATCTCCACCAAAACCCGGTTTCCCCCTGGAGTCTATACTGGCATTGATATTTCCGTTGTAACCCAATTTGCGGTTCTTCTTCATTACAATATTTAAAATACCGGCACCACCCCCACTGGCATCAAATTTTGCAGACGGGTTGGTAATGATCTCTACACTCGCTATTTCATCAGCAGGTATCTGCTCAAGGGTAAGGGTGGTGGGTCTGCCATCAATAAATATCTGGGGTGCAGCATTGCGTAGGGTTACATTTCCATCAATATCAACATTAACCGAGGGTACGTTTTTCATCACATCTACAGCTGTACCGCCAACACTGGTAAGGTTTTTTTCAACATTAAAAACCTTCCGGTCTATTTTCATTTCCAGCATAGCCTTACTGGAAGCAACATTTACAGTCTCTAATTGCTGTGCATCCGGCGTTAAACTAAGGTTTCCCAGGTCTTTAACAACATTACTAAGCATGCTGCTCATATCCCCGCTTTTGGCTCCCGCCATATTTAACTGAAAAGCTACTTTTGCTTCATATGGCTTAAAACCTATTGCAGTGATCTGGAGTTTGTACTGGCCCATGATATTCAGGTTTTCCAGGCTGAATTCTCCCTTTCTATCGGTAAGCATACCGGCAACAACAACATCTTTACGTTTTTTTGTTGCAGAATCAAACTTATTCTGAACAAGTAAAACAGATGCTGCCTCCAGCGGTTTATTGTTTACTGATTCCAGCACTTTACCGTAAAACTGGCCAAGATTCATATTTTGACCGCCCCGGTTTGCGCCGCCACCCGGCATTTGGGCATGGGTTACGGAAATACTCAATGTAAACACACAAATCAGCAAAAGTTTGATTGAATTAATCATTAGTGAACTGTTTTCTTTTTTGGTAAAAATTTGAATTTGCAAAGAACCTCCTAAAAAACCACATTAAGGCTGTCTAAGTTATGAATGGTATTATAAGAGGAGGGAAGAAAGCCGGTTCAACAAATTGTTAATTAATATAGTTGCGTATTGACAAAAATATGTATAAAACCCATCAGCAAGCCAATTGAAGCTCCAAAAAGCTGAATTTTCAATAATTGCTTTTTTGCCGATGCATAAACCAACTCTTCGGTTTTACCGATAGAGAAGCCCGCGATTTTTTGTGTCACCAGGTTTTCAAGGTCAAGGTCTTTTTCCAGCCTGGCCATATAACTCGTCATCAAGACAGGGAAAAGGGTTTCCAGTTCAACTAAAAATGCGCCTTTTAACTGGTTAATGGTTTTATCGCCAATCAACATGGAAAGCATAGGAAATGTATCTTTTAATTTCTCCCTTAAAAAATGATCGATATGCTTTTCTATCTCAGGCTTCAGGCTATTGAAATTTTCAGGATCAGTAACTTTTTCCTGCAAAGCTGCAAAAGAAAATAATTGCTTACTAACCAGCTGGCCAACTTTTTCAGCAATAAGCTGTTGATTGGCCGGAATGATGCCCTGTATCTTTAAACCTCCCAGGCTTATGCGCTTATGTGGGCGAAATAATAGTTTAATGCTAATCCACATCACAAACCACCCGGTAAAGGAGGATAGGAGTAGTGGTAAAATGTATGGTAAGAGGGTCATTAATAATTGAAATTGGTTTGCAAGTTAAGCCATTCATACAGGCTGTTCAAAAAATGTAATTTTGAAGGACTATTGTTTTTCTTTATTTTTGCCGTCCGAACGAAATTTATTTGAACGGACACTCTCTTTAAATGGTAGTCGTAGCTCAGTTGGTTAGAGCATCAGATTGTGATTCTGAGGGTCGGGGGTTCGAGCCCCCTCGATTACCCACAAAAGTTCCCCTGTTATTGGGGACTTTTTTTTTGGAATGGTATTTGAATCATGTACAAAATGATACAGTTTAAATGCGCTGGTTTGCCGTTTATCCTTAGGGGTTTCCGAAAATCTGGTTTAACAAAACATTATTCCAATAGTTGCGTTTAGTATCTGTGTAAACAATGGTTTTTCCTTTATTTTTACAGTATGCAAAAAATTGCACAATTTATGATGAGTAAAAAATTTATACCGGTAATACTGGTGCTTACCGCTGCCAGTCTTTTTTTGGCGTTTCAAACGCAGGGTAAATCTGAAAATGATAATCCTAAATCTAAATACACAAAGATCATACGCAATGTTGGGTTATTGCTTGAACAGGGCCACTACAGCCCCAAACCTATTGACGATAATTTTTCGAAACTTGTTTTGAAAAAATTCATTGAAGACCTGGATGGAGATAAGAATATTTTGCTGCAGGGTGATATCGAAAGTTTTAAAAAATACGACAGCAAGATCGATGATGAAATTCATGGTGCTGAACTCACTTCATTTTTTTCGATCAGTGAATTATATTTAAAGCGCTTACAGGAAACAGCTAATCTGTATACAGATATTCTGTCCAAACCTTTTGATTTTACGAAAGATGAAAATGTAATGCTTGACAGGGATAAACTAATCAATCCCAAAACTGAAGCTGAAAGAAAAGATATCTGGAGAAAGCGTTTGAAGTATATGACATTAAGCAAGTATAATGATATGCTTGAAGACAGGGAAAAAAATAAGGATAAAGCTGATTTTAAATTTAAAGCAGACTCTACCCTGGAAAGAGAAGCAAGGGATGGCGTAAGAAAGCAGATAGACCGCTATTTTGCTACTAAAATAACCCGCGAAAACACCGATGAGAATTTCAGCACTTTCGTAAATGCCATTACAGGTACCATGGATCCACATACCAATTATATGGCTCCTGTTGAAAAGCGTTCGTTTGATGAAGGGATGAAAGGAAGTTTTTTTGGTATTGGGGCGCAACTAAAAGAAGATGATGGTAAGATCAAAATAGGTTCGCTGATATCGGGTGGGCCGGCATGGAAAGGTGGCGACCTGAAAGTGGAAGACGAGATCATTAAAGTGGCCCAGGGTAGTGAAGAGCCGGTGGATGTTACCGGGTATTCTGTAACGGATGCTGTAAAGATCATCAGGGGAGCAAAAAAAGGATCGGAAGTAAGGTTAACGGTAAGAAGAATGGATGGTTCTGTAAAGGTGATATCGATCATGAGGGATGAAATAAAACTGGATGATACGTTTGCAAAAAGCGCCATTATCAATGGTGATCATAAAGTAGGTTATATTTATTTGCCTGAATTTTATGTTGATTTTGCTGATCCCAATGGCGCTAAATGTTCAGAAGATGTAGCCAGGGAAATCGAAAAATTAAAAGCAGAGAATGTAGAAGGTATTATTATGGACCTGCGTGGTAATGGCGGCGGCTCCTTACCGGAAGTGGTAAAGATGGTTGGCCTGTTCATTGAAGATGGTCCTGTATGTGTTGTTAAAGGTCGTGAGGACAAACCTTACCAGTGGAAAGACAAAGATAAAAGTGTTTTATACAGCGGGCCGCTAACTGTAATGGTTGATGAATTCAGCGCCAGCGCATCTGAAATATTTGCAGCAGCGATCCAGGATTATAAGCGTGGGATCATCATTGGCAGTACTTCTACTTATGGTAAAGGAACTGTACAACGCAGTATCCCATTAAATCCGGAAAGTGAAAATCCGATCTTCAGTAACAAGAATACAGAAGACCTGGGTTCGGTAAAACTGACTTTGCAAAAATTCTACCGTGTAAACGGTGGCGCTACTCAATTAAAAGGTGTCACCCCGGATATTGTTATCCCCGACAGGATGGAATACCTGAAGTTTCGTGAAAAGGATAATACAGCTGCATTGCCCTGGGATGAAATTGCCAAAGCAGATTACAAACCATGGACAACAACTGTAAGCAATGATGTGGTGATCAATTACAGCAGCAGCCAGATCACTAAAAATGCAACTTTCAATAAGATCAAAGAAAGTATTGGCTGGTTAGAGCAATACAGCGATAAAGCTTATTCTTTAAATTTAAGTAAGTACAAAGAAGAGCAGAAACAATTTAAGGCCAAAGTAAAAGAGCTGGATGAATTGTATAAACTGAATAAAGAAATGAGCGTAAAGAATATTGCAGCTGATATGGCAGCGATCAATTCGGCCAAAGAAAAGATAGACAAGAATACACAATGGCTGAAAAGAGTAAGCGGCGATATTTATATTGATGAAACAGTGAAAGTGATGAACAGTATGATCACGCAGAGTGCTACTGCAAAAACTAATTAAGGCTTAGAAAGTTAGTTTAGAAGGGTTTAGAAAGTTTAGATAGAAGAGTTTGTATAAAATGCCGTCCACCTTAGAGGACGGCATTTCTATTTATTCATCTCTTCACCAAGTTTCAATCGTGTTCAACTAAACCTCCTAAACTTTCTAAACGTTCTAAACTCCTACACTTCCTAAACTATCCTAAGAAAGATATCTTTCTTCAATTACTTTCTTATGATGATAGAAATGCCCCAATGTGGTAAAGCCGAGGCTGTTCACGGTAACCGGTTTGTTATTGGATGTTCCGGAAGCATCAAGGGCCTCTGCTGTAAAACTTTTATATAAAAATTCAGTTGTTCTGCGAACGGCTAAGAACTCATCAACAAGATCCTGCCAGGTCCTGTTATTGGCATTTGAATTTGCTGCATAGGTATTTTCATCAAAACCAGGCAGCGAAACAGTTTCTTTACGGGCAATACATAAAGCCCTGTAGTTAAATATCCGTTCGGCATCAGTCATGTGCAACAACAGCTCTTTTAATGTCCATTTACCGGTATCATAGGCATACATAGACTTATCTTCGGTTATTGAATTAAGCAGGGCATTAATTGCCGGCAATTGATTACTGAATGCTGCTGACAGGTCTTCTTCAGGTACCTGGTCAACGTATCTTTTAAAATATTCCGGGTAGGTGGTGGGTGATGGTTTTGGCATGGTGTAAAAAGTTTAAGAAATAAAATTACAGGTTTTTATTTTAGATGTTTGGTTCGTGAGAAACCATGACAGTGGATTTTAAGCTATTGTTCTTAATGTTAGCGGAAGTTCTTCGCTTCAAATCTGTTGTCCACAAGCTCAAATTCCTTGTCAATTTGGATGAGGGACAAACCAATGATTAACAGTTTATAGTCTTCCAAAACAAAATTGTTGTCCTCTATATTTTGGCATAACGAAATAATGAAATAATTACTTTTTTTATTAATTGTTTTATATCTCCATTTGTGATTATTGACCTTATAATCACTGTCAATTTCAATAATTTTTACTGTATCTAAAGGAAAGTATGTCCATGGTTTATCATTAGTCATTTTAGTTTGGTCATTGACACTTAAACTTAGACTTGGATAATATCTTTTGACTCCTTCATACTTCAGCTTAACTTGAATATGATTACGATTCGTTATTCTTTCTTTGACTTTCATAAAGTCTTTATACAAGTAATAGCTATTGAGAATTAAAGTGTCATTTTTTTTAACCCAATTCCCCTTAGTTAGTCTATCTCCAATTATAGTAGATGGCCATGGTATTGGAAACTTCATTGTAAAAGTACCGTTGCTATCTAATGTTAATTTTTTTGTTCCCCATGTTTTGTTCAGTCTATCTACAAAGTCGGAAGTATCAGTACTTAGCTTGAAATATCTCAATTCAACCCCTTCATAATTCCCAAAAAATAGTTTTGGTTGAGTGCATTGACTCAAAGTGAATTTAAAAATGAATCCGCAAATTAAAAAAATAAATGCATGTTTCATTGTGTAGAATTTCCGATATCACATAAATTTATGATACTACCTGGGATATCTCAAAAATAAGCATTGATATGGCAGTAAAAGAAAAAGTCCGGAGCTTGCTGGCCCCGAACTTTAGCAAATTGATATTTTAAAGTTTATCCATTTTTCGGCCTGGTCATTTTCGGCTTTGGCAATGTCTCCTTATTATTCTCGCCAACCAAAGTTGCTGCAAGTTTTACAGCTTCGTAAGCATTTACAATACCACCGGTCTTTGAGATCTCACTTAACGCAACTTTTTCATCTGTGCCCGGCTTTATAACTTTTTCAGTTGGTTTTTGTGCCGATTTTTCAATTACATATTTTAGCTGCTTGGCCGACAGGGTAGGGAAGTACTCCAGGGTTAATGCAGCAATGCCTGCAACCAACGGGCATGCCATACTGGTGCCGCTCAAATTGCCGTAATTATTACCTCCGGGTAGTGTTGAATAAATTTTTGAACCCGGTGAAAATACATCTACTTCTTTCTTACCGTAATTACTGAAAGATGCAGTGTAGCTGCCCGATTTAGGTTCAGCACTGGCACCAACAGTGATCACATTGCCGGCCCTGCCCCCATTTACATATACAGGGTTTGGGAAATTATAGGCTACATCCACATCTTTTGCATCATTGCCTGCCGCATGTACCAATAAAACATTTTTACTTTCGGCATAAGCAAAAGCTTCATCAACCCAATTTTTTTGCGGGGAATAACTTTTACCAAAACTCATACTGATCACCTGTGCGCCATTATCAACAGCATAGCGTATAGCCAATGCAATGTCTTTATCATGCTCATCACCATCGGGTACCACACGCAACATCATAATGCGTACATTATCTGCAATTCCATCCATCCCCTTACCATTCCCACGAACAGCGCCTATAATACCTGCACAATGTGTTCCGTGCATGGGAAAATCGGCCATGATATCACTGTTCCCGTAAATGCGGTCGTTAAAATTATTTTCATCATCACGTACTATGTCTTTACGGTATGCTTTGGGTGGATTTAGTTTTGACTGGGCTTTCCTTTGTTCGCCTTCAATATACTCAATATAATCCCCCAGTCCTGAAACAAATTCCGTGGTTGTTTGATCCAGCATATTATTGGATTTCATAAGTCCCAATATTTCAGTCTTGGCCCTGCGCTCTGTGAAAGATTTAGTAACATATAGGTCCAGGTCTTTTCCTGTAAAACTATCTTTGCCCATCGCTTTTTTTAAGATACTGTCGCTGGATAATAAGGATACCTGCAGCACTTTTAAAGCCGGTACATCAACATCAGTAAAATTGTCTTTCTCCGTATCCGTATTTCCCTGGATCTCTGCTTTGGCCCTCAGGAACATTTCATATTCGTACAGGTCAGATTTTGATAAGGTAGCTTTATTAACTTCCTTATTATCCCATTTAGCTCTTAAGCCATAATATACACGGCCTCTTTCATCACTGTCAACTTTCACATTCCTGCCATCCTTGCCTCCTAAAAAATTCCAGCCATGTACATCATCAACATAGCCATTGCCGTCATCATCCTTGCCATTTGCCGGTATTTCATTGGGGTTGTTCCAGAGTACGGATTTCAGGTCTTCGTGTAGGGTATCAATCCCTGTATCAATTACTGCAACCAGTACGGTCTTACTTTTTAAATTCTTGCTTTTTAGGAACTGGTAAGCTTTGTCTGCACTTACACCGTAATAACCATCGGCATCTTTATCCATCATGTGCCAGCTATTGGGTATCACGCTGGTTTGAGCAAAAGAAGAAAGCCCGGCAAATAACAGTGCTATAAAAATTTTTGAGATCTTATTCATATTCAAACATTTGTTTGTGCAAAAGTAAATGGTATGCCCATCACAGCCATACCATTTGTGTTTATTTGCAAAACTTTATAAATTAAATTTAATACCCTGAGCCAATGGTAATTTATCCGTGTAATTGATGGTATTGGTCTGGCGACGCATATACACTTTCCAGGCATCGCTGCCACTTTCACGTCCGCCACCGGTTTCTTTTTCGCCACCAAAAGCACCGCCGATCTCAGCACCCGATGTTCCGATATTTACATTGGCTATACCGCAATCACTCCCCGTTTGTGATAAGAACTGTTCGGCCTGCCGCATATTGTTTGTCATGATGGCCGATGATAGCCCTTGCGGAACACCGTTTTGCAGGTCTATTGCTTCATCAAGCGTTTTATATTTCATCAGGTATAAGATCGGGGCAAATGTTTCATGCTGTACAATGGCATAGCTGTTCTTTGCTTCGGCAATACAGGGTTTTACATAGCAGCCGCTTTCATATCCTTTTCCTTTGAGGGCGCCACCTTCTACAACAAATTTTCCTCCTTCGTCCCTGCATTTTTCAATGGCCTCCAGGTACATCTTCACGGCATCTTTATCTATAAGCGGACCAACATGATTTTTTTCATTCAGCGGATCGCCAATTTTTATCTGGCCATAAGCATTTGCCAATTTTTCTTTGAACTTATTGTAGATTTTTTCATGAATGATCAAACGCCTGGTAGAAGTGCAACGCTGTCCCGCAGTACCTACCGCACCAAAAGCAGCGCCGATCAATGCCATATCGAGGTCAGCATTTTCCGTGATGATGATGGCATTGTTGCCACCCAATTCCAAAAGGCTTCGGCCCAAACGCTGGCCAACAGCCGCACCAACAGCCTTACCCATCCTGGTACTGCCGGTTGCAGATACCAATGGGATCCGGGTATCATTACTCATCCACTCACCAACATCACGCCCCCCAACAATAATGTTGGAAACACCTTCGGGCACATTGTTCTTTTTTAAAACAGGTTGAATTATATTTTGACAAGCAATGGCACAAAGCGGTGTTTTTTCGCTTGGCTTCCAAACGCACACATCACCACAAACCCAGGCTAAAGCAGCATTCCAGCTCCATACCGCTACCGGAAAATTGAAAGCTGATATTACACCAACAATGCCCAATGGGTGATATTGTTCATACATCCTGTGCCCCGGCCTTTCACTATGCATGGTCAAGCCGTGTAACTGGCGGGAGAGGCCAACAGCAAAATCACAGATGTCTATCATTTCCTGAACTTCGCCCAGCCCTTCCTGTAAACTCTTACCCATTTCATAACTCACCAGCTGCCCAAGATCATGTTTATTTTTTCTTAATTCTTCGCCGATCTGTCTTACCACTTCACCACGTTTGGGTGCCGGCCAGTTGCGCCATTCAACAAAAGCGGATTGTGCTTTTTTAATAACAGCTTCATAAGTTCCTGCATCCGCCCCGGTAACTGAAGCGATCAGTTTACCATCAACGGGAGAGTAAGAATTCAATTTCTCACCTTTGGCTTTCAACCATTTCAAACCGGTTGAAACGCCATCATTTTTGGTTTGGATCTTTAATGTCTTTAAAAATTTCATTTTTTGATAGTTGTTGATTTGATTGAGGGATGCAAGTTACGGAGAACAGTTTGCAGTTTGCAGTTGGTAGTTCGCAGTTAATCGCCTTTGAATTGAGAAAGCCGTTCTGATAGCAGGGACCTGACTGCCAACTGCCAACTGCCAACTGCCGACTGTTGACTGCCAACTGCCAACTGCCTACTGCCTACTGCCTACTGCCCACTGCCAACTGCTAATATTGTTCCTGTTCGTTGGGGAAATCTTTGCTCTTTACATCGCTGATGTATTGTTTAACTGCGCCGTCGATCTGCTCGTATAAATTAAGATACTTTCTTAAGAACCTGGGTTTAAATTCAACATTGATACCCAGCATATCATGCATCACCAGTACCTGGCCATCGCAATCGCCACCAGCACCAATACCAATGGTAGGTATGTTCAGGCTTTCACTTACTTCTTTAGCCAGTATCGCTGGAATTTTTTCCAGTACAATTGCAAATGCACCCGCTTCCTGCAAGAGCAGGGCATCTTTTTTCAATTTAGCGGCTTCATCTATTTCTTTTGCCCTTACCGTGTATGTGCCAAATTTATAAATGCTTTGAGGTGTTAAACCGAGGTGACCCATTACCGGTATGCCGGCGCTCACGATCTTTTTTACAGAGTCAACGGCTTCTTCCCCGCCTTCCAGTTTTACCGAATGGCCGCCGGTCTCTTTCATTATTTTAATGGCGGATGCCAGGGCTATTTCTGAATTGGATTGGTAAGAACCAAATGGCATATCCACTACCACCAGGCAGCGGTCAATACCACGCACCACACTTTGGGCATGGTAGATCATTTGGTCCAGCGTGATGGGCAGGGTAGTTTCGTGGCCGGCCATAACATTACTGGCGCTGTCGCCCACCAGGATGATATCAATACCGGCAGTATCAAAAATTTTCGCAAAAGAAAAATCATAAGCCGTGATCATCGAGATCTTTTCCCCGGCGGCCTTCATCTTTTGCAGGGTATGGGTAGTTACTTTTTTTATTTCTTTTTGAACAGACATGATAAACTGTTTTAAATTAACTGAAGATGCTGTGGAGTTGGCTCTGCGTTAGAATAAAACAAATCCTGGGAGCAATTGAGACTGTAAATGTATAAAGAAATTTATGGATTAGGATATTAGTTAACAGAAACCGGGCATAAAAGTATCCCCCGGTTTGTTTTAAGGAATTTAAATTTTATGCCCAGGCTAAGCTGCAAATACTCATGCTCCAGTTCCGGGTGTTTTGAGGAATATTCTTCTGCCCTGACTGTGTTTACCACAGAATATGCAATAGCAGCGGTGATCGCGATCCTATCCGTTAAAGAGTGATCAATACCTATATTTGGATTCACAGAATAGCCCTGCCAATAATTCTTTTTAAATGCAGGGTAATTAGGGATCCTGCCATAGTTGGCATTTAAAAGAAAGTTGGGAACGAATGTGACGCCAGCATTGATCTTTGTGTTATTGGCTTTAAAAAGGGAATATCCCAGGCCAACCGGAATTTGTAAAACCCTGTATGAAACGTACTTTGTAACAATAAAAGGTAATATAGAATCGTAGTATGGTTCGGGTAAGAGCGCCAGGTTAAAATCAGTATCGGTATTTAATCTTCTTGAAATAAAACCCACTCCAAGCGTAATATATAACCGGCCCGTTACCTGGTATTGGCCGTAAATGTTAAAGCCTGTGTTGACAGAAGATCTTGAAGTAGGCGGAGGGTTTACCGCAATATAGCTGGACCTGTAAAATGTTAACTCCGGTTGAACCTGCAGTCCTACCATTACTTTTTCTTTTGTTTGTGCATTTGCCAAAACAGGAACCAGCGATAAGGCTACAATGAAAAATAGTTTCATAAACAGGGTTTGGTCATACATGATTAGTATAACAAAATATGATATTATTTTCAGTTGCTGTAAATAATATCAGGAATAGCCTAATCTATTTCATTATCCCGAAGTTCCCTGGTTAATTTGGTAAAACCAACTACGTTCCCATCATCATCATGAAGTGCAGTAATTAAAATGCTTCCCCAAAAAGTGGTACCATCTCTTCTTACACGCTTACCAATATGTTTGGCCCTTCCTTCTCTTGATGCCAATTCAATTAATTTTTGAGGGAGACCTTCCTGCCTGTCGCGGGGCATATAAAATATGCTGAAATTCTGCCCGATGATCTCATCCTGCTTATAACCTTTGATCTTTTCCACCCCTTTATTCCAGGTAAGGATATTGCCATTGATATCAAGCAAAATGATGGCATAGTCCTGCACTTCTTCTATCATTTTGTTTTGTAAGTGTTCGAATAACTCTTGTCGTTTTTTTTCTATTAATTCTTCCTGGGTCATTATAATTTTTACGCTTTGTTGGGGATATTAAAATCTAATCCACAGATAATAATTTTTACAAATTTTACTGTGGAAAATATTCCTCGGATTTTTTGTGTAATGGGAATAAAAATTATCAATTGAAGCTATGGAACAGGGTAATTTGTAGAATAACTATGTGATTTTTCTTCTTAAACTCCATATTGTAAAGATCCTATCAAAGATTGAAAGACAATTATAGTGCCGCAATAAACTTAATAACGTTAAAATATATATGCGTTGTTGAAGCTATTTCAACTCATCCCACATGTGATGAACCAATCCATCTACCAAACCAATTTTCGGAACATATATTTCATTTGCACCTGCCCAACGCATGGCAGTTGAATATATGAGCAGTGCAGGGACTATAACATCGGCCCGGTCTGGTTTTAAATTATACAATTTGATGCGGTCCTCTAAACTAACACTATTCAATTCTTTGTAATAATCCTTAAGCAGGTCCAGGGTAAGGGGTTTGCCTTCTTTACCTTTAGCCATGGTAAAAACTTTATTGATATTGCCGCCACTGCCAATGGCCATTACTTCTTTCTGATCTTTGGTTACCGTCTTGATGATCTCTTTCATCACTTCCCAGGTCTTATCGTGCACCATTCCCTGTAGTAAGCGGATGGTGCCGATATTAAAAGATTCCTTGAATATTAAAACACCATTGCTGAAGAATGATAGCTCGGTACTGCCACCACCAACATCAATATACATGTAGCTATGGTCCTTGTCTAATGTTTCGGCAATGTGATTCTCAAATATTAATCCCGCTTCCATATCACCGGAGATCACTTCGATCCTGATATCGGTTTCCAGTTTTACTTTTCTTATGATATCATCCGCATTTTTTGCATCCCGCATGGCACTGGTTGCACAGGCTTTAATATGTTTAACCTCGTAGGCATTTGCAAGATGTTTAAATGCCTTCATGGTTTGTATGAGCATACCTGTTTTTTGTTTGGAGATCATGCCTGACTCAAACACTTCAAAACCCAGTCGTAGCGGCACCCTGAATAAATTCAGCTTATTAAAAACGGGCTCTTTATTTTCGTCAACGATAACTTCTGTAATCAATAAGCGGGCTGCATTGCTTCCTATATCTATGGCTGCTAATTTCAAGTTAATCCGTTAATTGGTTAATTAGTTAATCCGTTGATCCTTTGATGGCGTAATGTTTAATTAGCACAAACGAATTTACGGATTAACGTTTAAACGGATTAACATTTATACAGATTAACGTTTAGAGAGATTTACGATAAAGATAATTGTAGGTCTCTACCTGGCTGCGTATTTTTTTTGTATTACGTGGGTTTACATACTGGTTGCTGAGGTCATTGTCCAGTATCCTTGCTTTGATATTATCTTTAAGTTGTATCTGCAGCATATCCTTTATCTCCTGTTGTATGTTCTTTTCAAATATGGGACAGGCAACTTCCACACGGTGATCAATATTGCGTAGCATCCAGTCGGCCGATGAAATAAAGGTCCGTTCTTTTCCGCCATTGTGAAAGATCATGACCCGTGCATGTTCGAGGTATTCATCAACAATACTGATGGCCTGTATGGGGATCCTGAATTTTTTATTCTCTGTAGGCAAACAAAAAATACCCCTGATGACCATTTTTATTTCCACACCTGCTTTGGCAGCTTCATAAAGTTTATTGATCAATAGTTCATCGCTGAGTGAATTTAATTTGAGAATAATGGATGCAGGCTTCTTTGCCCTTGCAGTTTTAATTTCTTTATTGATCAGTTGAATGAACTGTCTGCGCATGCCAACAGGACTTACGATCAATGTTTTGCATGCATTCAAAAAATGTATCCTGCTTTTTGGCTGCTCCAGGTAATTGAATATGCGGTTGATGTCGGCCATGATATTCCTGTCGGAAGTTAGCAGGCATGTATCACTGTATACAGTTGCTGTTTTTTCATTAAGATTTCCCGTGCTTACAAAACCATAATGGATGGTTCGGTTATTTACCCTTTTTTTAATGAGGCAAAGTTTTGCATGTACTTTAAAATCGGGTACACCCAGCAATACTTTTACACCCGCTTCTTCAAGTTCCACTTTCCATTCCAGGTTGGCTTCCTCATCAAAGCGGGCACGTAATTCCAGCACTACGGTCACCAGTTTTCCATTGCGTACGGCATTGGTGAGTGTGTTAATGATCTTTGACCGGTCGGCCAGGCGGTAGCAGGTTAATTTAATACTCACCACTTCGGGATCAATAGCGGCCTCACGCAACAGGTCAATAATGCTGCCGAATGAATGATAGGGGAAGTTCAGCAGCACATCTTTTTTAAGGATCACGCCTGAAACACTGGTTGTATTTTTTAAGGCCGGGTGAATAAAAGATCTTTTACGCTGGCTCTTTTGTTTAAATACCGATTCGGGGAAATTGATAAAGTCTTTAAAATTATGGATCCTGCCACCCGGTATCAGGTTGTCTTTTTGAAATAACCCCATCCGGTGTACCAGGTAGGTAAGTAGCGAAGCATCAATTCCTTTGTCAAAAACAAAACGCACCGGTTTCCCTTTTTTGCGGTTCTTTAAACCCTTTTCGATCTTTTGAATGAGGGATGTGGCCACGTCATTGTCAATATCAATTTCGGCGTCACGGGTTACTTTAATGATATGGGCCGAAAAAGTATCATACCCGAAAAATGAAAAAATGTGCGGCAGGCAAAAACGGATAATGTCTTCCAGTAAAATGATATATTGAACGGTGTTTTTTGAAGGCAGGATGATAAACCTGGGCAGGCGCCTGGTAGGTACAGAAACCAGGGCAAATTTTTGTGGTACCGACCTGTCTTTTTTTGAAAGCTTACAGGCCAGGTAAATAGATTTATCATTCAGCACCGGGAAGCTCTGGATACTTTCGATCATCAGCGGAATGATATTGCTGCGGATCTCTTCATTAAAATAATCAAGAATAAAAGTCTGCTGGGTTTTGTTTAACTGGCCCTCGGTTACAATATTTATCCTTTCTTTTTTCAATTCCCTCAGGATCTCCTTCCAGATACGTTCAAATTCTTTTTGTTGTTCCACTACTATTTGCTGTATCTCATCTAAAATAGCATCAGGGCTGATCTCCAGGTGCATTTTTGATTTTTTCCCAAACTCGATCATGCGTTTCAGGGTAGCTACACGAACCCGGAAGAACTCATCCAGGTTATTTGAGAATATACCAAGGAAACGGATGCGTTCCCTTAAAGGCACCGTTTCATCAGCGGCTTCCTGTAAAACACGGTTGTTGAACGATAACCAGCTTGTATCCCTGAATATGATCTTTCTTTTTTGCAAACCCGCAGAAGTTTAAAATAAATGTGTCAAAATTAGGAGCTAGCCTTTGAATGGAGTTAAAAGCAATATTAAGTTTGTGTGAAAAATTTAAAGGTAGCGCTTTAATGGCCTTTCATTTTTTCAATTATACCGGTGGTAGAAAATCCCTCTAAAATGGGCAGTATCTTTACTTCACCACCGTTTGCCATTACTTCTTTTGCGCCAACGATCTGGTCAAGGGTATAATCTCCGCCTTTTACCAAAACATCCGGTAATATGGATGTAATGAGGTTTAACGGGGTATCTTCTTCAAATAAGATCACCGCATCAACCATCACCAGCGAAGCCATTAATAATGTTCTTGATCCTTCAT
>JBDSGK010000082.1:0-35358 GCA_039919015.1 Ferruginibacter sp. | reverse complement strand
AACATTCAATATCCGGGTGTAAACCAGCGTGCGTAAAGCGTAATTGCGTTTTGTTATCCTGTTCAGAAATATCGAAACTGATCGTTGTTCCGGTCCATTCACTTTTATCAGAGATAAAATTTAATTTGCTTTCTGTAACAAGCCATACTACCTTTTTACCGGGAATGAATTCAACTATTTTTTGCTTTGAATAATGAATGTCGCCCATGCGATAAGTAAACTCATCATTAAGTTTATCGGTGCTGCCTTCAATTTCACCCTGCCACCAGCCACGAACATTATTTACAGCATTAAATACTAAGGAGGCTGGCTGGTCGGCAAGGATCGTTGTAGTAAAATCGGTTGTTGTCATTTTTTTATGCGTTATTTTCCGGTGAGTTTTTTTTCATTTTCCGTTTGTGGTTTATCCTTGCCATTTGGCTGTCCCTTGCCTGTGCTGACCAGGTTGTACAGGCTTTTTTGTATGTAATTGGTCCATGAATCACGGCATATATTGTAACACTCATATTCGGGAACCAGTCCATGGTGTGTCATCCGGATCTCTGTTTTGTTATCCTTTTCGGCAATATCAAAAACAACTGTTGTGCCTGTCCATTCGGTCCTGTCTTCTGTAAACTTGAAATAATTTTCCAGTATCTGCCAAACCACTTTCTTACCGGGAATGAGTTCTGTTACTTTAATTTTACAGCGGTGTACATCTTCGTAATGGTAGTCAAATATTTCGTTGAGTGTGTCGGTACTGCCTTCAATTTCTTCACTCCACCATCCCCTTACATTATTGATGGCATGGAATGCTGCTTCGGGAGTTTGGTCTACCAGGATGGCTGTGGTAAAATCTGCTGTATTCATTTGGTTTGTTTTTTATGTTAGCATGAATATTATGATAGCAATACAAATTGCCCATGGTGGTATGCCAGGTGGCTTGTCCGGGTAATGATGATGTTTAACTTATTCCGATGCGGTTCTTTAGCAAAATCCTCAGCAGAAACTGCAGTATGCTTTTGAAACCATTCCTCCGGCTGCAGGCTGCTGAATTTTTCTTTTAGTACCTCGTTCTGTTTGGTCCAATATGCCCTTAGTGTTGCTGCTGAGGGTAGGTCGCTTACCGTTTTGTCCGGCGCTTTAATAAACGGTTCAGTCAATTCAGGGTATAATTTATCTCCCATATCCAGTAATACCAGCATATCATCATGCACCGCTATCATATGCCCTAAAAGGTATATGCCCCTGTTCTTACCGGGAGCAATTTCATTTTGCAGCTGCTCATCTGTAACTGCATCCAGGGAAGTATCGAAATTTTTTATCAGGGCATTCCACCTGTCAAATACCATTTTTAACGTTGTTTCTGTTGTGTTCATTTTATTTGTTTTAAGTGAAGATCTTTATATGAATTACAAATGTATTGTCTTAAACAATAGCAAATGGGGTGCAAAATAGACATTGTAGTGGGTTGATTTGGACAAACTAAATTTCTATCTTTGCCAAAATAATACAGATGAAACATCTTGCCATATTGGTTCCCGACGGGCAGAATAAGCTGAGTAGTATCGTATGCACCTACAAGATCTTTACAAAGGCCAATGCATATTGGAAAGACATCCACGGACAGGATATGTTTACCATTCAGTTAGCGGGTATCTCAAATGAAGTGGAATTTTATGAAGGCCTGTTTACTGTAAAACCACACACGCATATCTCGGCGATCGCAAAAACAGATCTTATCATTGTTTCGGCTTTGAATAATTATGATTACCCACGATCCCTGGAACAAAATAAGGCGATGACCGATTGGATAGAGAAACAATATAAAGCCGGTGCAGCGGTTGCCACCATGTGCACAGGAGCTTTTATGCTGGCGTCTTCAGGTTTGCTGGATGGAAAAAGTTGTTCTACACATTGGGCAGCGGATGCTACTTTCAGAACGATGTTCCCCAAAGTAAATTTACAAACGGACCAGTTGATCACTGATGAAAATGGCATTTACACCAATGGCGGTGCTTTTTCTTTTTTAAACCTGATCATTTACCTGGTAGAAAAATATTACGACAGGCAGACAGCCATTTACTGTTCCAAAATCTTCCAGATAGAAATGGACAGGAATAGCCAGTCGGCATTCAGCATATTCACAGGCCAGAAGTCGCACGGCGATGACATGGTTCAACAGGCACAGGCCTATATTGAAAGCAAGCCGCATGAAAAAATATCTGTTGAATATTTATCTTCCAAATTTGCGGTAGGCAGAAGAAACTTCGACAGGCGGTTCATCAAAGCAACCGGCAATACACCTGTTGAATATGCCCAGCGGGTAAAGATCGAACTGGCAAAAAAAGCATTTGAAAGCAGCCGCAAAACGGTTAATGAAGTTATGTATGAAGTGGGTTATTCGGATGTGAAGGCGTTTCGTGAAGTATTCAGAAAAATTACAGCCATGTCGCCACTGGCATATAGGGCTAAATATAATAAGGAGGCGGTGGTCTGATGAATATTTTATTTGCTAAAAGCTAAAACCCCATCATACTTCTACCACTTACCTTTGCCAGATCAACCCTCAGAATTCTGTGGGCGATCAATTTTAAAATTTCAATTAAGATATATGATCCGTCAACTACTTGCAGTAGCAGCTATCCTGCTCAGCATCACTTTACCTGCACAAACAAGCGATCACAAACCGGCACAATATAATGTGAACAGTACCCTGTGGCAACAGCAGAGTGGCGAATACAAAGCATTGTGTTACCAGGCATTTTATATGGCCAGGCTCAGGCTGCAGGAAATTCTGCAAACCAATAAAGATTCCATGCCGCTGGCTGTTATAACTGATGTGGATGAAACCGTACTAGACAACAGCCCCAACTCGGCACATGATGTTTTACTTGGCCGGCTTTATGAAGACTCGGCCTGGAAGGTATGGGTAAACATGGCAGCAGCAAAAGCATTACCCGGTGCTGTGGAATTTTTTAACTATGCAGCGCAACATGGGGTACAATGTTTTTACCTTACCAACCGCAAAGAATTGCAGAAAGCAGCTACCATGAAAAACCTGCAGCAACAGGGTTTTCCACAAGTGGATAGTATGCATATGCTCATGAAAGGCCTTACCGGTGATAAGGAACCCAGGAGAATGGAACTGGCAAAAAAATACAACGTGGTTTTATTACTGGGAGATAACCTGAATGATTTTGATAACCTGTTTTATGAGAAACCGGCAGTAGAAAGAAACGCAGCCGTTGATAAAGTACAGTCTTTATTCGGCAGTAAATATATTGTGCTGCCCAATGCCATGTACGGTGATTGGGAAAATGCGTTGTGGCAGGGGCAAAAACCAACAGCGGCAGAAAAGGACAGGGTAAAATGGAGTTGGCTGATCGGGTATTGAGGCATATAATTCATGATATTTTATAATTATTTCATTTGTGGAAAATATTGCATACAAAAAATTAATCCCCCTTGATAAAGTTTGGCATAATCTTTTATAATAGATAACTGCTATCAAACAATTTTTTCACTCAAAAAATAATCATTATGAAATCTGGAAAATTAATTACCGGAATGGCCGTTGGAGCCGTAGTAGCTTTAATACTTATTCCAAAAACAAGAAAAATGCTTTCTGATGCCGTATGTACGTTAACAGATTCTTTCAAAGACATCTTGGAGAAAACTGGTGGATTGGCTGAGAAAGGAATGAATGAAGTAAATTCATTGTCGGATAAAACAAAAGATATCGCAAGGACAACTAAAGAAGCCTGGCAATCATAAGTTAAATAAATTTAATTAAAGCCTTAATATCATGTTAAGGCTTTTTTTATTTTTTCTGATAAGGGAAGCAGATATCCGGATATTGCCGCAGACGATCTTTAGAAATTTGCCGCCTTTTCTTTTGCCAGTTGCAGCAGTACATCCAGGTCCTTCCTGGTCAGCAACTTTCCATTGGCTACAACCGCATTTATCTTTTTTGTATTAGCAATATCTGTCAAAGGATTTGCATCCAGTAAAACAAGATCAGCCAATTTACCCTGGCTAACAGTTCCGATCTCCTTTTCTTTACCTACATATTTTGCCGGATTGATTGTGGCTGTTTGGAGTGCAGCCAAAGGTGATAAGCCTGCCTGGACGAAAACCGATAATTCATCATGCAGGCTAAAGCCAGCATATAAAAAAGGATTACCAAGGTCTGTGCCTGCTAATATTAGTACGCCAGCCTGTTGCAGCAAGCGAATAATGTACAGGCCTTTTTGATAACGGGTCTCCCGCATTGAACGGTTCTCCGGCTTAAAGCGACCGGCAAATACTGCCCAATCTTTTTTGTCAGCTGGTTCGGCATATTGCAGTCGTTCATCTTCCATTATCGATTTGTCATTACCCAACATATTTGCCCGGTACGTCACTAATGTGGGACAAAGAGCAGTTCCGTTTTTGACAAAGGTCGCTGCAAGTGCGGTAATCTTTTTTTCGCTGATGGACTCGAACAACTCTGTACGCATCGTTGGCGTGAGGTCTGCGGGTTTAATTTTTTTAAATTTCTCTTCCTTATCCGAAAGTTCCGTAAACATTGCCCAAAAGCCTGTATGTTCCTGGCTTTTTTGCCCGGCGTTGGAAGCTTCGGCCATCGTAATGTCAACAGGTACATGACCTTCAAAAGGAAAGTTCAGTTTCTTACATTCATCCGCTATGGCAAAGTATGATTCCCTGGAAAGGTGCCCATACACTTTAAAAAAATCTACGCCACCCGCCATTACTCTACGCACCATCGCCCTTGCTTCTTCAGCGTTTGTTACTGTATCAGAATTTGGCCAGATCTTTGGCAAACCGTCTACCAGCGTTCCCACTCTAACAAAACGGGGGACAGTTCCGGGTAAACTGTCTAATTCAGTTCGCCAGCGCTGTACGTAAGGCATGCTGTTAGGTTTGGTCCACATTTCACGAACGCTGCAAACGCCGTTGGCAATAAAACCGGGAAAATAATAATCATTCGGAGGCCGCTGAGAAACATTGTTGAAAACATGCACATGCATGTCCCATAAAGCCGGCATAAGGAATTTGCCAGTGCCATTCACTACGGTGGCGTTCCCGGGTGCAATAGATTTTGATGTAATTTTATCTATGCGATTGCCGGTAACCAAAACATTTTGTCTGACCAACAGCTTCCCGGTTTGTACATCAACTACATTTACCTGCTTAAACAGAACAGATGTTTCCTGGGAAAAAAGTTGAATCGGAAGGAGGAGTAAAAAAAGATATTTCATAAAGGTATTTATAAACTAATATTTGACTTGTTCAGTATTACTCAAAGCCTCAAAAAATTACTAATGATGAAGATAACAAAAAATGATAAATAGAAATTCATCTGTCTACCCGTGTCAGGCGTAATTTTTTTTGTCCTTTTTAAATCTAAAATTTATAAAAGGCAAAACCCTGTTACCTATCCTGTTGAAAAGCCCGATTTGTAATAGTTGGCCTGTTTTACAATTGTTGATGAGTCCAATTTGTATTCCTTTTCCTTTTGTCGTCTTATTTGAAATTCCAGCTATCATCACACCTTTAAATTCGTAGGCCATGTTTAAAAGTCCACTTACCTGAACACCAGAAGTTGTATACGATGTTCCCGATAGCCCGTTTATGATCAGTCCTTTATTGTAAGTTTCTGTTATACCACCTAAACTGAGTGAGATCCCGTTAACGCTTGTTCCATAAGTTGGGTAGGTTAGATCTGTACTGTCCCGGTAGCCATATTTAGAAAAAAAATTTGATACATGTCCCAAAGAATCTTTAGAGCCCAAAAAACCAAACATGGTCCCCCAAATTCCTCCAATTATTCCTAAGGGCCCCACTTCCATATTTAATCCATTTACCACAACGTAGGAAGTGTCTTGCCAGGTACTCCAGGGATGTGCAGTTAGTCCAATGGCAAGCCCGGAAATTATCCTGTGTTCATTTGACGGTGTTATTCCGATCATTTGCCTCTTAATATTTGGGGGCTGTGCATTGTTTTGTGCAAATGAGCTGTTGAAAATTACAGTGACCGTCAAAAAAACTAGAATGATTTTTATGTATTTGATCAAAGTTTTATAGTTAAAGAGGTTGTCTAAAATTATGCTTATCGTGCGAAGCTTGCTGTAAACCTTTTGTTGTGCGTTTGTGCCTGTTACAGCTATTCAAAATCATATTCTTTTTTAAATTCGCTTATCAATTCAGTTGCTAAGTTCTTAGCTTCCTGCAATCGGGTATCATTGAAACGAAGGTTTCTTTGCTGAACAATTGACATATTCAGCAACTCCTTTAATTCTAGACGTTTGTTTTCAAGTGAAACTGTTGGGACATTAAAATATGCTTCTTTAGTTTCTTTAGTCATTGTATCTAATTCCAGCAATTGATATTTTGATAAATCATGGTGAAGTTGAGGGTCAATAATTTCGTTTATTAATGTTAATAACATATTTCCTCTTGTCTGGTGATTACTAAATTCCCCTTCGATTGCATTTACCTGGGCTTCGTATCTCATCAATTTATTCAATAGCTGAAAATTTGTGAAATACCGGAGGCTGCCAGAATTTTTAACTTGTTCAAATGTGGTTCGGTTCCATGAAAGAGGGGCGGTCCAATATAGAAATCGTGTATAAAAAGAAAATTGAGTAGCATTTCGGCCTTCCAGACTTGTGTTACCAAGGCGTAACAGGCTATCTGTATTGGCGACATATATTCCACCTCTTTTCCTCTGAAAATTTATAGCAGTAGTATCGTTTTGTAAATCGAGTACTAATGATTTTGCAAATTCTTTTGCCCGTTGATGTTCTAAAGTATGTTCCAACTTGTACTCAGCCAGAAAACCACAAAACACCGCCAGGAATAACATTAAAAATTCCCAGAAATAAGATTTCCAGGTTTTCTTGCCGTGTGAATGTGAATGATGATGCACTTCCATATTTTCTGCTTCTTGATTTGGGATTATAGTTTCTGTGTCTATAATGGGGATAATATCGTCCGAAGTATCCGATGGAGTTTTTGGTGGATTATCTAAATGTTCTTCGACTGTATTGTCTGCCATTTTATGTTGGTTAAGCTATTAGATTGTTCAATCGCATGACACAACACCAGGGGCTTTGTGTAGTTGGGCATTTGTTGCTGTGTCCGCCAGACCGAAATGCTGAATAAAGAAACAACATTTTATTTGAAACGGAAAACCTTTTGGTAAAGGTCAGACCCATAACTGAAGATCGGTAGTGAAATAATGCGGAGAATATAGCTGCCCGCCCAAATTGAGGCAATGCATCTGGTGGGCGCAACTTTATTAATCCATAAATTATTATTATTTTAGTATATGTACTTTGATTCAAATATTTTTAAGCAATGAAATTAGAACCAGCATCTTTTCAGTCAAAAAATGACAGGTCTCAATATTGGTTTGAGACCACAGGAAAAAATGTTGTACAAAAGGCAGCGTTGTTTGATGAAATGGAAGTAAAAAGAAGATATAATTTGTCACTTGCCGATATAATCAATGGAGAACTGGATTTCGATAATAGAACAGCCAACAACGACATAAAATTGCTTTTTGATACCATTGCAAGTATTGTTATTGACTATAGTGAAGAGTATCCAAACAGAGAAATCTACTTGACGGGAAGTACAGCTACAAGAACAAGGCTATACCAAATAAAAATAACAGAAAATTTGGATGATATCACTGAGCTCTTTAATTTATTCAATTAACTCAAAATGGCCCATTTACTGTCTATAAAAAAGGGCAAAATTATATTGGATTTTTGCTTAAAAGGAAATAAATTATTACCTTACATAAGTCTAAATGAAAGCACAACAAAATATACACAGATCAGATACTCCTCCTTTTGCGTATTCCGAAAAGGATGCTCTTGCAAATCCGAAACTCAAATTAGCAAACAAAATAGGTTTGGGTAAAAGTCCATTAGGCAAAGTAGAAACCAAACCTGAAAAAGTTTTTGTAAAGGTTATTACGACTAAAGAAAACGTTAGAAAAATTGTTCGAGCAAGAGTTAAAAAATCCGCAAGTAACGCTAGTTCAAGAACTACCTCAGTAGCAGCAAGAGTCTTTGTTAAGTCCCAATCTCCTAAAAGAAAAGCTGCAAGTAAGAAGTGATAATCTCCTTAATATTTTAGATTCGTTTGCAACTCCATTCAGCAAATAGCCGAAGTTTCAGCCAGCCCCACTTGCAGCAATACTGTTGTGTGCAGTAATTTTAGCTTGAATGTACTTTTCAATTAAAGGTTCTGTGAAGTCTATTGTAATCAGACTTATACAATTTTTTGAACACAGCTCCTTTTTTAGCTTGTCTCTTTTTTGTAGATTTTTTAAGCCTGAATCATCTCCCCAATTGCCAACTTCATAAAAGTGTTGATGACCTTGGTATTCAAAGCCCAATGAAACTGACGGAATGAAAATGTCAATTTCTAAACCATTTAGCCACTTTGGTCTATCATGTCTGATTATTGTTTCGCTTGGAAACAATTTTTTAATTACATTAAACAAAATACTCTCACTTACCCAGCCCTTGCCGATTTTGCAAAACCCAAATTCTTGTCTGGTAATGTCCTCGGCATAATTATCAAGGGCTTTTTTTACTTTTTTATATTCATAGTAATCGTAGCCGTCTCCGTCTTCATTATTTTGTATTTTTGTAGTACCAGTAGTTGTCAAACTTTTGATGAGTTCAATCACGTCTTCGGGGCATTTGTCCTCTATTATGTCAACGCCGTTTATTCCTAATTTGTACTTTGTTTGTTTAACATACCAACCAAAATACTGCATAAAGCTTCCTCCATACATTTCGTGACACCATCTCAAATTTGGGGATGATAAATTACATTTATGGCATAATGTCGGCTTATATTTAAAAACTGTGTCGTATGGAACTTTTATTTGAGTGCGTTTGGTGATATAGTTTGAGAAGGCATTATGAAATCCCCAATCTGCTTTAACTAAACCTTCTGTGTCAATTAGGTTATGAAGAATTAGATAATTGTCAATACTAGTCTTTGCACAGTCGCAGAAGTAATGAACTCCTTCACTATAACTTGAAAAAGTGATAAAAATGCCATAATGATTTGGAAAATGAACCTTTGGATAAGGTAAGTATTCTATTGTAGTAGGTGAATTCAAAGCAATTTCTGGTAAGTCAACTTGTAATGGCTTTATTCCTCTTTTTTGTTTTCCTTTCATTGAATGTCAAACTTTGGAACTTATTGGTTTAAGGGCATGGTTGCTTATTGCACACAACTCATGAATATACGTAACTTCCGGCACAATTTCTAATGATCATGAGAAAATGTGACAGGAATGTTTTCTTGTGTTTATAAAAAAATAAACATGATTTTTTCTTATCCTTTTATGTTTTCAGAACCCCAACTTTTGTCTAAAAACCAAAAGCATAATGAACACAACCAGGGATAAAAAAGTACCTACGGGTAAATACCATAGCGTAAGAAAAGAAACGACCAGGCCAAGCATATAAGCCCATGATTGATTGGTCCAAAATCCAAAAATGAAAACCATCCACAGCAGGCCGAATACGATAAATAAAGGCCCAAGCTTAAAAACGTTAATGTCAAATTTGTAAAATAAATTAGCCCAGGGACCGGGTTTGTCGGGCCCGATATATTTTCCCTTTATCATTACAAAAATTCCGTCAAGCAGCATATAGCCACCGTTAATTAAACCGGGTATAAAGATCAATATTTTCATTTCCGTTGGTAATTTAGATCTGTTAGGAGCCTGTCATTGTGCGTTCGTGCATGTGCTGCTAATTTATTCCCCGTAGAACCCTTATTTTCCACCTTCCATTTTCCTTTACCCATACATCCGTCCAAAACCATGTATATAAGGTCACTTTACCAAATTCATCTTTTTCTATTACTTTATTTCGATAAGTTAGCAAGCCCAGATCACCAAAAAATTCAAGCACCAGGTTTTCGTACTGTACGTCGGTTATTAACCATTTCCCATTTACGCGATCATGTATATATTCTGCCCTGTTAAAAAACTCATCTTCACCCTGGCTTATAAAATCTTTTGCAAGAACACTATCGAATAAAGCAGCATCATGTTTTTGCATGGCAAGTGGCAGAATAACTTTGGCTTTAATTATTTCGCGGGCATTTAAACTATCTCTTTGTAGGTCATTGGTTATTAAAGTATAGTTTGTAATACCAACAGTAGGCGTATTTAAATCTATTTTATAATTAACCTGTATATATTTTTTTGAAATTCCCTTTGTATTAAGGGTAGAAGAATTTGTTTCAGAATTATTACAGGCCGAAATGATGGCTATAATGAGAAGTGCGGGGATTGAATATTTCATGTTGCTTAATTTTTAATAGAACTTAATTCTGCAAAACGCACAAAGGGCAGGTATTTTCATGGTCTGGAATTAAGTATTCTGTCTGCCACAACAACTGCCTGGGTTTCGATAAAGTTAAATAGTAAGAACTAAAGTTTGACTTTGTTCGTCAAGCCCCGAACTAAAGCACAGCATAATTACCGCTGCTGATCTTTTCAATATTGAACCCAACTATTGGCAACCCATGTTAGCGGCTGGCCTTTATTTGATAATTCTTTTTAAGTCAAGATCCTGAAAGTCAAAACTGAAATCAATATTGGGTGAAATGCCTTTCATCTTAATGGATTGTGCTTTGCCTGTCTCATCCAATGAAAACATGGCCAAGGCATCACAATTCATTGCCTGGTATTCCCATTTGATGGCAAAGGTATTGGCGTTATAAAAAGCCATCGGGCCATTTAATTTTGGCGAACGATACGATTTAAGCCATAATTGATTCTCTTTCGCAAATACTTCCACTTTTCCAAACCACTTATCTTCATAAATACCGATGTAGTCCTCATTTTTAACAGGCGTATTTTTTGCTGCTTCAACTTTTGCCCAAACTTTATTAGTTACTTCATCTCCTTCACCTCTTCGCTGATCCATCCGGGCAACATTTTTTTCTATCCATCCAAAATCGTCTAAACCTAAGTAGCTGTCGGCAATGGTATTGGTAACTGACGAAAAAAGCCCGCCTCCGCCATTTTCAGTATTGGTTAAAATGACGATGCCTAAGTTTAGATCAGGATACATTGTTACAATTGAAAGCATGCCAGGTAAACCGCCGGTGTGGGATACTCTTAAATTTCCCTTTGCATCGGATAATCCCCAACCCAAGCCATAACCGTTGAAATGAGAATTGTACCTGGGATTCGGATTGGTTTCCATAACTGTATGTAAGCGCCACATTTCATTGTGGTTCTTTAAAGAAAACAGCGACGATTTTAAATCAGTTCCATATTTACCTTTATTCAAACGTACAATCATCCATTTGCTCATATCTGCTACATTCGAAAATATTCCGCCGGCAGCACTACCCATTCCTATATCGTAAGCGTCAATTTTTTTAATAGTTCCCGATTCTGAAGAGTGGGGTGTTGCCAGGTTGCTTTTGTCTTTCAGCAAGCTGCCAACAAAACTGTTGTTCATTTGTAAAGGCTCAATGATCCGCTTTTGAACAAATGCTTCGTAGCTCATGCCGCTGGCCCTGGCAATTACTTCTCCTGCTACTATATACAATAGATTATCGTAATCAAATTTTGTTCTAAAAGCCGAAACCGGTTTAAAATGTTGAAAGCTGCTAACAACATCCTTGATCGTAAAGTTTGAGCCATCCGGGAAAAACATCAGATCTCCAACACCTAAACCAAGGCCGCTGCGGTGTGTTAATAGATCCTGGATGTTAAAATTTTCCGTTACATAATCGTTGTACATCTTAAATTCGGGAATATGGTCTTTCACTTTATCTGTCCATTTTAATTTGCCTTCTTCTTCCAAAATAGCGAGTGCCGTAGTAGTAAATGCTTTGCTATTGGAAGCTATCTGGAAGTTGGTATTTTCATTAACGGCCTTTTTGGTATTCATATCCGCCACACCATAGCCTTTTGAATGAATTACTTTTCCATCTTTCACAACGGCAACTGATACACCTGCTACTTTAAATTTTAACAGGGCATCTGTCACCAGTGAATCAATTTTTTTAGAGGATAATTGAGCAAAGGTTGTGGTTGATACAAAACAAATAAAGAGCAGTGATGTAAAAAGGGCTGTATTTTTTTTCATATTGATTAATTGCTTGTTAGTTTTGAAAGTAGGGGCTGTCAATATTATAGCCTAGCACATAAATATAAACCGCTCCCACACAGTTTTCTACTGATTATCAATGAGAAAATGTGACAGGGATCTTTTCATAAATCTATAAAAAATAAAAAAATTTAAAACATTCGCTCTTACATATTTTCATATCGTTATTTCTGCTTCTCTACCCTTGTTGGTGTATCCTTGCCGCTTACAATTGTTGTACTGCTTAAGGCAATTGCTTTAATGATCTCTGCCATATTTTTCATATCCAGCGTTCCTATCTCATCGCTTTGCTTATGATAATTAGGTTCATCATTTGGGGGTTGTTCCATTTTAGAAGTGGAGATGGTATGTGCAGGCACACCCAAAGCAGCAAGTGTGGCATTATCACTGCGGAAAAATAAATTTTGTTTGGGATAAGGGTCCGGCTCAAATTTAAATTTAGATCCTGTGAGATTGGCCTGTAAGATCTTGCCCATATCACTTTTTTCGTAGCCAGTTATATAGGCGCTGTTGGTTCCCCATTTACTTTCGGTACCGATCATTTCAATATTGAACATCGCCATTACTTTATCGGGATCTAATTGTTTGCTGAAGTAACGGCTGCCATAACCGCCGATCTCTTCGGCGGTAAAAGCAACAAAGATCAAGGTACGTTCATTGTTTTTTAACTTACTGAAATACTTTGCCAGCATCATCACGGCAGTGGTGCCGGCTGCATCGTCGTTGGCACCATTATAAATACTGTCGCCGGTATTATTGGGCTTACCAATACCCAGGTGATCGTAATGTCCTCCAAAAACTACATACTCCTCTTTTTTACTTTTGCCAGGTATTACGCCAACTACATTTTTCAGATTTTGGGCTGTTAATTCATTTTTAATGTGCAGGTGAACGGAAGCAGGATTAAGGTTGGCTGTTAAAATGAATACCTGCGAAACTGCCGAACTGAATTTTCCATTACCCGTAAAGCGCTTCATCCTGGCAAATCGGGCGGCATGGCTGGTATCAACCAATATTAATACATTCTTTTCCACGTCAAATAAAGGGAAAACGATCTTACCAAAATCGTCTTCTTTTTTCACTACAACGATCTGATAATCCTGCAAAGAAGCAATATGCAGTTCGGCCGTGGTTGTATTGGCTATTACGTTGTTGCTGTTGAGTGGTTCGGCATCCAGCGTGCCGTTGATATCAACCGGCTTTGATTTTGTCATCGTGATTTCCTGGAAATAGGAGCTGCTGTTGTTAAAGAACGCCAGTTTGCTTTTTGCAAATTCGGATGCAATAAAATCAGCCGCTTTGTCAATCCCAGGTGTAAAGGTCTTTCGGCCCTGCATATCATCCGCCGATAATATTTTTTCAATACGCCCCACTTCAGCAGCATTAATGATCTTATCAATATTCTGCGAAAAAGAAAACAGGCATATAAAAAAGCCTGTGAGGCTTAAAATCGTTTTTTTCATAGCTTTAAAAAATCAAAAGTTAAAAGTCAAAAGTCATAAAAAGGAGTTCAAATTTTCAAGCTCCTTTTTATTTTTTTATTTTGACTTTTTAATTTATAAACTCATCATCTCCTTAAACTTCACAGCCTGCCTTCGACTTACTTCAATTTTTTCGCCGCCCTGCAGCTCAAGTAAAAGCCCGCCATTAAAATAGGGTTCAATTTTTTCTATCATGCGCAGGTTTACAATATGCTTGCGGTTGGCCCTGAAAAATACTTTTTCATCAAGTCGCTCTTCCAGTGCATTCAGCGATTTTAAGATCAAAGGCTTGTATGCCCCGAAAAACACTTTCGCATAATTGCCCACGCTTTCAAACAACCTTACTTCGCCCAGCTTTACAAACCAGCAGCGTTCACCGTCTTTAACAAATACCTGGTCAAGCTCAGTCAACACACCCCGGTTGATACCGGCCATGGTTGCAGCCATTTCTTTTTCTTCAGCGATCTGCAGTTTATGAATGGCATCAGCGAGTCTTTTTGGCTCTACCGGTTTCATTAAATAATCGAGGGCATTTACTTCAAATGCTTTTAATGCATATTCATCATAAGCAGTTGTAAAGATCACATGGGGAGCGCTGTCCAGTTCGGTCAGCATATCGAAGCCGGTTTTGCCCGGCATTTGAATATCTAAAAAAATAAGATCGGGAGAAAGGTTCTCGATCTTTTCCAGGCCCTCCGCTGCATTAGCGGCTTCACCAACCACTTCTATCTCAGGAAATTCCAACAGGAGTTTTTTTAATTCATTCCGGGCTAAACGTTCATCATCAATTATTAAAGCCTTCTGCATAGTATTCAGAATTTTATGCCTGCCTACCGACAGGTTGATTTATAAATAGTTTAAATAAGAACCGGGATGGATACTTTTGATTCTACATTGGTTATGCCCAAGTTCCTGATCTCAAACACGGCCTTGCCCTGGTACATCAAATTTAACCTGTCCTGGGTACTTTTAATACCAAAACCATCACCATTGGGAGCTGCCGACAACTGGCCGGTATTTTGAACCAGTAACTCAAGGTCATTATCTTTAAATTTTGCTATAACACGAACTACACCCCCTTTTATTTGTTTGCTGATACCGTGTTTGATCGCATTTTCAACCAGTGTCTGCAACATCATCGGTGGTACAGGCAGTTGTAAGGTATCTTCATCAATATCGAATTCGATCTTTAACCTTTCTTCAAAACGCATTTGCTCCAGTGCCAGGTAATCTTTTACAATGTCCAGTTCTCTTTCCAAAGTAACCGTCTCCGATTTTTCAGCCTGCATACTGCTTCGCAGGATATTGCTCAATTCGGTAATGGCCCTCCTGGCCCGTTTGGGATTTTCATCAACCAGGGCACGGATGCTGTTCAATGAATTAAAAATAAAATGAGGATTAATATGCGACTTGATGGTTTTTAATTCCAACTCTTTTACCGTGCTTTCCAGTTTCAACCTGTCAAGCTGGTCGTTCCTGTTTTTTTCTACATAGTGATAAACAATATAGATCAGCATCCAGATGGCGATCAGCAATAAATTATAGTAAATACCAACCAGGTCCGATTTATTTTCATATACCCAGCTGCCTTTCTTATTTCTTACCCAGCCTGTTGCTTTTTTTATTTCCGAAATGCCTTTTTTAATGGAATTGTCATTGATAAAAGTATTGTCCTTGTAATAGGCAATTGAATCAAGCCCGAATTGCTTCTCCATTTTAACGGCCTTTTCAAGCTTTTGGTTGGTATAATAATTATCGTATGAATAACCCGACCTGGATTCGATATAATTACTGCCATAGTACAATAGGGTACCGGTTCCACCTACAGCGATCACGAACATAAAAAAGATCCGGTTAAAGGAAAATTTAAGCCAGTTGGTTTTTTTTATGATAAACCGCAGTAAATGCGTGGTTAATATGCCCGATACTAAAAGAATGGCAAGACTGATCAAATACTGTTTTTGGCCGCCCTGCTCTTTGAACCTGTCACCAAAAACCACGAAGTTGAAGTACAGTAAAATAAGGCCCCACACGCCCCAGCCGGTTAACTGGCAGAGCCAATACCTGATATTCGTTTTACTCATAAAGCAATATTACCACTCAATATACTTAAATAAAAGATGCATTTGATTAATGGCGAAATGATGGTTTGGGAGGTTCCCTATTGTCAGGACTATATGACAATACACATATTGACAGGTATATACCTGTTAATCCGTTAATCCGTATAAACGTTAATCCGTGTTGTGTTTCACGGATTAACTAATTAACCAATTAACGGATTAACAGTCTAGCATTAGGGCTCCTTTGCCTTACCATATCATCAGTTTCACAGCCAAAAGCATTAGTTTTACAAGATAGTAAAGAGTTATTCATGACCAACCCCAATTTAAATAATGAATCTGAATTTTTGAATTCTGCGGAGAAAGAATTTGAAAATACCATCAGGCCTGCGGCTATTGATGATTTTTCGGGGCAGTCGCAGATCATAGATAATATTACCATTTTTATTAAGGCAGCTAAAATGCGTGGCGAGGCATTGGACCATATTCTTTTTCATGGCCCGCCGGGGTTGGGCAAGACAACTTTATCACGTATTGTTGCCAATGAGCTTGGCGTGAATATAAGAGAAACTAGCGGACCAGTTATTGAAAAGGCCGGCGACCTGGCCGGCTTACTTACCAATTTAGAACCCAATGATGTGTTGTTCATTGATGAGATACACCGGCTGAGTACCGTGGTAGAAGAATATTTATATGCAGCCATGGAAGATTTTCGCATTGACATCATGATCGATAGCGGCCCAAATGCAAGAAGTGTTCAGATCAACCTGAACCCATTTACCCTGATCGGTGCAACTACCAGGAGTGGTTTATTAACGGCTCCATTGCTCTCACGTTTTGGAATTAAATCAAGGCTGGAATATTATGATGCCATTACCCTGAAGAATATCATTCTCCGTTCAGCAAAAATATTGGGCACAAAGATCACCATCGATGCTGCTGAAGAGATCTCTGGCCGCAGCCGCGGCACACCACGTATAGCCAACGGACTTTTGCGCAGGGTAAGGGACTTTGCACAGGTGATCGGCAATGGTGTGATCGACCTGGCCATTACCGAACACGCATTAAAAGCTTTGAATGTAGATAAGCACGGACTTGATGAAATGGACAACCGGATACTGCATACCATCATCGAGAAATTTAAAGGGGGACCAGTGGGCATCACTACCATTGCTACCGCAGTAGGAGAAGAAGTGGGTACACTGGAAGAAGTATATGAACCCTTTTTGATACAGGAAGGTTTTTTGCAACGGACCGCACGTGGAAGAGAAGCCACAGCCAAAGCTTATGAACACCTGGGTAAAAGGTCTTCCTTTGGGGGGAATGAGAATTTGCTGTTCGGGGATACCAAATAAACCGGGCTCTTCGTTAAACTTCCGGATCTTATAAAATAAAAAACCCCGCAATTTGCAGGGCGTTTATTAAATATAAAGGGCCAAGACGGCTCTAAGCCGTCAGACCCATGTTAAAGTTTACTCAGTAACAACCAGCCTGAAACCATTGCCATGAATATTTACAATTTCAATGGCAGAATCTTCTTTTAAATATTTACGGAGTTTGGCGATGTACACATCCATACTGCGGCCATTAAAGTATGTATCACTTCCCCATATTTTTTTCAGGGCGATCTCACGGCTCAGCAGGTCATTTTTATACTCGCTCAGCATTTTCAACAACTCATTTTCTTTTGGAGAAAGGGTTTGTGTTCTGCCATCTATGATCAATTCACGCAGGCGTGGATTAAAATGGTAGCGGCCCAGGTCAAACTCGGCATTGGCCTCTTCACGGTGCAACTCTTCATTGCGCTTTAGGATCGCTTTGATCTTATGCAGCAATACTTCACTGTCGAATGGTTTGGTGATATAATCATCGGCGCCTAATTTATAGCCCTGGATGATATCATCCTTCATGGTCTTTGCACTTAAAAAGAACAAAGGCACATCGGGGTTTACGTCCCTTATCTCTTCTGCTAATGTAAATCCATCCATATTGGGCATCATTACATCCAGCAGGCACAGGTCAAATTTTTCACGTTGAAATGCAGCTAGTCCCAGTTTACCGTCTCTTTCGAGGGTAACTTCGTAATCGTTTAATTCTAAATAGTTCTTCAATACCATACCAAGGTTGGTATCGTCTTCGCATAAAAGTATTTGAGGTTTTACAGGTTCCATTTTGTTGGGGTTTAATGGCAAATAAAATTAATTCAGATTGTATACAGCGAATATAGTGCCTAATTTTTTGTTAAAGGTAAAAATTGGTCATTAGTCATTGGGTCATTGGGGTCATTGGTTGATTGATCATTTTTTCCGGGCGGAGGTTTGCCAATGTTTTTAATGTAGCGGTTTAGCAATAAATGGCATTCCCTTAGTTTGTTGAGCAAAGTAGTAAACTCCTCTTCAGTAATTAATTTGCGGTTGTAAGCTTTTTGATTGGCAGTTTTGGTCTCAAAAAGTGAGCCCCTGGCATACCAGCAAAAGTTTTATTTTCTTTGTAATGATATCTTCCATAACCTTCGGAAATATTGAATGCTATTGAATCTGTTGCCCTGAGGTATTGGTCTCCTTAGTTCTTTTTATTAAAAACATCCCAATTTATAGTTATTTGGAACACTGATTCGTCAATATCCATTGCAAGGCGATATACCTTAAGGTCTTCAAGCAAGAGCATGGGCACGGTTTTAAAGAATCAAAATAATATTAAATCTTTAAATCTGCAACAATGACCAATGACTTAATGACCAATGACTTTTATGTATTTCTTATCAGTCAAGGTCTTCAAAAAGGCAACGATATCCTTTTTCTCCTTATCTGTTAAACCCAACGGGTTTTTTAAGAGCTCATCTGCATTGATCGCATTGGGTACAAATTGCTGCGGATCGTTATAATAATCCACAACTTCTTCAAGTGTTTTAAACATGCCGTTATGCATATAGGGGGCTGTAACGGCTATATTGCGCAGGCCCGGCGTTTTGAATTTTCCCAGGTCGGTTTCTTTTTTTGTGATATTATACAGGCCTGCATCGTTCAGATCCTGCCCGTTGTATAAGCCGATATTTTTAAATTCATCGGTTGTAAAATCTTCCATGCGGTGACAATCAAAACATTTGGCTTTATCGCCAACAAATAATTCCCTTCCCCGTTCTTCAGATGCGGTTAATTTTTTCAGGTTATTGCTCCAGTCATCAAATTTGCTGTCAACGGTTTCCAGTGTTTGTTCAAACGCGGCAAAAGCAGCAGCCAGGTTTTTTGCACCAGGCTTTTGATTGAATATTTTTTGAAATAACATTTTATATTCACGGGAATCATTTAATCTTTTCACAGCGTCTTCAACCGGTAAACCCATTTCATCCGGGTTCTGTATGGGCATTAAGCATTGTTCTTCCAGCGAAGTGGCCCTGCCATCCCAAAAATAATAAGGGCGGTTCTTCATGTTCAATACCGATGGCGTATTCCGTTTGGTGAGTTTACCTGCTATTCCTATACTGAAAGCCACCGTATCGGCAAAAGCATATAGAGGTATATGGCAACTGGCGCAGCTTACTGAAGAATCTTTGGACAGTAACTTTTCGGAAAATAATTTTTTACCCAGGCCGGCTTTTGTTTTGATGTCGGCATTTTCCTTTTCAAAAAAAGAACTGACAATAGAAATTATGAGAACCGCAGTTAAAAAGGAGATCACCGTTTTTTTCATCTTCCCAAAAGTACACCCGCAATTGCAAAAATCTTCATCTACATATAAATAACAGGTTGTACCTTTCGCAAAAACAATTTAATGGCAAACAAAGAAGCATTTATAGAGGCCATAAACAAAGGCTATACATTTAAGGGAGAATCAGTAAAACTTGGAGCCGCAGTACTTGATGGAGAAGTAGTTGCTGAAGCCGGGATCTATCTTCCATTAAAAACATTGAACCGACATGGCTTGATCGCCGGTGCAACAGGCACCGGTAAAACAAAGACCCTGCAGGTGATCAGCGAGTTTTTAAGTGATAACAGCGTACCGGTTTTGGTAATGGATATAAAAGGCGATTTTAGTGGCATTGCTGCCATGGGCACTGAAAATGAAAAGCTGAAAGAGCGTTACCAAAAACTGAATATGGAATTTAAGCCGGCTTTGTTTCCAACAGAGCTGATGACATTAACCGGTCAGAAAGGTGTACACCTTAGAGCAACCGTAAGTGAATTTGGACCGGTGTTGCTGAGTAAGATCCTGGAACTGAATGATACACAGGGCGGCGTAGTAGCTTTGATATTTAAATATTGCGACGATAACCAACTGCCTTTGCTTGATCTAAAAGATTTTATCAAATTATTGCAATTCATAGGTGATGAGGGTAAGGCAGAAATTGAAAAGGTATATGGCAAAATTTCAACTTCCTCTACCGGAACGATCTTGCGCAAAGTGATAGAACTGCAGCAACAGGGCGCTGATATCTTCTTCGGCGAAAGAAGTTTTGAAGTTGATGACCTCATGCGTATTGCAGATGATGGCAGGGGAATCATCAGTGTGTTACGGGTTACCGATCTGCAGGATAAGCCAAAACTGTTCTCAACATTTATGTTGCAGATGCTGGCTGAACTGTATGCCAGTTGCCCCGAAGAAGGCGACCTGGACAAACCCAAGCTGGTGATGTTCATTGATGAGGCCCACCTTATTTTTAATGAAGCCAGTCCGGCATTATTACAACAGATCGAAACGATCGTAAAACTGATACGCTCAAAAGGCATTGGTATTTTCTTTTGTACACAAAACCCGATGGATGTACCGGCCAGTGTTTTGGCACAACTGGGTTTAAAAGTACAACATGCACTGCGTGCCTTTACCGCCGCCGACCGTAAGGTGATCAAACAAACTTCAGAGAACTATCCCGAAACAGAATTTTATAAAACGGAGGACCTGATCACGCAGCTGGGAATTGGAGAAGCGTTGGTAACGATGCTGAATGAAAAAGGAATTCCAACACCACTGGCACATACCATGCTTTGTGCGCCACGCAGCCGGATGGATGTTTTAACCGATGAAGAGATCGATGCGATCAATAGCAGATCGAAAATGGTTGCCAAATATAATAAGACCGTTGACAGTGAAAGTGCCTACGAAATATTAACTGCCAAATTGCAGGAGGCTGCTGAAAGGTCTGCGGGAGAAGAAACAGATAAAAAAACCGGAAAAGAACAACCATCAACCCTTGAAAAAGTAGCGAATAATACCATTGTAAAAAGCATGGTTCGTACGGCGGGCAATACTATTGTACGTTCTTTACTTGGGGCTTTGGGATTGGGGGGGCGAAGCAGGACTACGAAAAAAAGCAGCTGGTTTTAATCATGCCAAAAGCTGACCTGGAACAGGTATTCAGCAAATGCATTTTGTATATTTAGTCTATGGTAAATTTCAAACAGCTATTCGCTCATCGCTATGGGCCGTTGGCAGTGCTTGCGTTAATACTTTTTGCGCTCAGTTTTATTACCAGGCTGATCTTACTCACCATCAGCTGGCCGCACCTGGAATTAACCTTTCTACGGATCATCGGTATTTTTTTAATTGGCACTTTTTATGACCTTGTCGTTTTCAGTTTCTTCGCCATACCTGTTGCCCTGTATTGCTGGCTAATGAAGGATAGCTGGTATCAAAAAAAATGGCAGCGCATTCCGCTTTTTATACTTTTCTTTTTAATAACACTTATCCTTGTAATCAATGTTGGCGGTGAGATCATTTTTTGGGAGGAGTTTAATGTTCGCTATAATTTTATTGCAGTTGATTACCTGGTTTATACAACTGAAGTGTTAGGAAATATCTGGGAGTCGTACAATGTGCTGCTTATTATAGCAACCGTACTGGTTGTAACGATCATCATTCTTTTATTGGTTAAACAAAAATTAATTGCTTCGCAGGAAATCAGTATGCGGTTTAAAAAACGGACTATTTTCTTTTTGTGTTTTATGGTATTGCCTCTTGCCGGGTATTTTCTGGTGAATAACAGGATCAAGGGGATCAGTAACAATAATTATGTGAATGAACTCGGGGGCAATGGTATTTATGAATTCGGCTTTGCTTTCTGGAACAATGAAATTGACTACAATAAATTTTATATTACCCGTAACGATACCGCCAATTTTAAAATATTGCGGCACATGCTGCAGGCGCCCAATGCAACATTCAGTGATGATCCGTTAAGTATTGAAAGGCAAATAAAAAATGACAGTCCGGAACACAGGTGGAACATTATACTTATCAGTGTTGAAAGTTTAAGCGGAGATTATCTAAAACGGTTTGGCAATACCGAGAACATCACGCCTTACCTGGACTCACTTATTCCGCATAGCTTATGCTTTGATCGGTTTTACGCATCGGGTACCAGGACAGTAAGGGGACTGGAAGCCTTGTCACTGGCCATACCGCCAACACCCGGACAATCTATTATACGGCGGCCCGATAATGATGATATGTTTACCATGGGCAGCGTTTTAAAGGCTAAAGGTTATGACGTGAATTTCATATACGGCGGCAATTCTTTTTTTGACAATATGGGAAAATTTTTCAGCAACAGCAGTTATAAAGTTTTGGATGAAAGGGATATACCCGACAGCCTGGTACACCTTACCACGGCCTGGGGGGCCGATGACGAAGCTTCATTTGATTTTACATTGCAGCAATGCGATAAAAGTTTCAGTAGCGGAAAACCGTTCTTTGATCATATCATGACGGTCAGCAATCACCGGCCATATATTTATCCCGAAGGAAGAATTGATATCTTGCCGAAATATCAATCCGTACAGGGAGTTGTTAAGTACACCGATTATGCGATCAATAAATTTATAAAAGACGCACAAAAAAGGCCCTGGTTCAACAATACTTTGTTTGTGATTGTTGCGGATCATTGTGCTAAAAGCGCGGGAAAAACGGATCTGCCGGTAAACAGGTACCACATTCCCTGTATCATTTATGCACCCGGATTGATCAAGCCCGCAATCGAAAACCGCCTGGTAAGCCAGATCGACCTGGCCCCAACCATTTTGGGATTGATGAACCTTAATTATACCAGCCGTTTTTTTGGCTACGACATTTACCACATGACTGCCGGAAATGAACGTGCTTTTATCAGCACCTACCAGGATATGGGCTATATTAAGGATGGAGAAATGGTCATATTATCACCACAACAGAAGGTAAAGCTGGTTAAGCCTGATTTTGTTAGCGGGACCAATAAGGCAAATACTAACTCCGACAGCCTGATCAACCAGGCGATTGCCTGGTACCAGGGTGCAAATTTTCTATATAAATCAGGGAGATATAAACGGGTAAGGATAAATTAGATAAATATCTAATTAGTTGATTTACAATGTTATAAATAGCCAATTCGCTATGGTTATTTGTATTTTATACACATCTTTTTTTCTCATTTTTTTTAAAATACTTCATAAAAAGGTTGCATAATAGTAAAAACCCCATTATCTTCGTTTCGGTTTTTCATAGGATATTGGATTTTAAAGCGGGACTAGATTTCTATCTTGGTCCCTTTTTTTATTTTATACCCCTCCCTATCCTTTGATAAAAGAGATTTTTCCATCCTTATCCGAATGAATTTCATTTTCAGCCTGCAGGTATTCTATCACTTTCCAAACCTTTTCTTTTTTAACCTCTTTAAGGTTGTTCAGTATTTCATTCACAGCTAAATAAGCGCCATTTGTAATTGTCATCATACGGTCACGAATACTGCTGAATTCTTCAGTTGATATATAGATACCCTTTTCATTGATGCAATTATCACAAATGCCACAGGCATTTATTTCCAGGTCTGTAAAATAATTGCCAATATGCCGGCTTCGGCAGCCGGTTGAGCTTTTTATATAATTGATCATGGCATTTGCACGCTCTTCAAAATTTTCTTTGCGTTTCAAATGATCCACAGTATTCACCTGGTAATTGTCGTTATACATCCTGTTTTGTAATAGGGTAATTTGCGGCTTGTCTTTTTGCGCCGAATAACTGATGATCCCAAGCCCGTTCAGTTTCTGCAGGTCTTTTTTTAAAGTTTCAACATCTGCCCCGATAAATTTCGACAAACTGCTTTCATAAACTGTAGCCGGAAAATCGAAGATCCCTTCATAAGAACGCAGCAATCCTTTCAACAACGGTTCCATGGCGGGGTATTGTTTTTCAAAATCTGTCAATTCTTCCCTGTTGGTGGTAAAGACAACGGTTGAAGGCTTAAAGAAAACTTCATTAAAACTGATAATGTCTTCCTGCTCCAAAGCTTTAATAGCATAGGTAGCAGTTAATATGTTTAATTTAAATGCAGATGCAAAAGCAGCCATATCCAGATCGTAACTTATCCCTTCACCTGAGCCCGCAGGTATTTGCAGGTGGTTCATCAGAGCTATATATACCTGTTTGATCTCTTCAGGTTTTGGAAAACGGATTGCTGATTGATCCTGCAGGTTTTGGATCTCTATATTGTTGTACAACAGAACAGCATAAGCTCTTTTTCCATCCCTGCCCGCCCGCCCGGCTTCCTGGTAATAATTTTCTACACAATCGGGCAAATCATAATGAACAACCACCCGTACATCAGGTTTGTCGATGCCCATACCAAATGCATTGGTGCTTACTATCACCCGTGTTTTATTACTGATCCATCTTTCCTGTTTTTTATTCCGCTCTTCATTATTTAAACCTGCATGATAATGATCGGCATTGATCTTATTCAACCTGAGCAGATCAGCGATCTCCCGGGTATGTTTGCGGCTTTTACAATAAACGATAGCAGTGCCGGGTACATTTTTTAATATCTCCAGTAATTTATTTTGTTTGGAGGGTACATTAAAAACGCTGTATGAAAGATTAGGCCGCTCAAAAGATTGTTGAAATCTTTTCCATGAATCTAAAGGCTGCTTTAAATTTTCAGACTCTTTAAATCCCCCCTTGGGGGGTGGTGGGGCCAGCTTCTCACAAATATCATCCTGCACCGATTTGGTAGCGGATGCCGTAAGTGCCAAAACAGGTACACCCGGCAAATGTTCTCTTAAGCCTGCTATCCTCAGGTATGGAGGCCTGAAATCATACCCCCATTGCGAAATGCAATGTGCTTCATCCACTGCGAGTAGGTTGATATTCATCGCCGGCAAAAAATCCAGGAACAAGGTCGTTTCCAAACGCTCCGGAGAAACGTATAGAAATTTATAATTCCCATAAGCCGCATTCTGTAATGTTTTTTTTATTTCCAAAAAACTCATGCCAGAGTAAATAGCAAGGGAAGGGATACCTTTTTGCTTTAAACTTTCCACCTGGTCTTTCATTAAAGCGATGAGCGGGCTAACCACCAAACACAAACCATCTTTTGCCATAGCAGGAACCTGGAAACATAGAGATTTGCCACCACCCGTGGGTAACAAGGCCAGGGTGTCTTTTCCATCCAATACTGCATTGATGATATCTTCTTGCAGCGGACGGAAATGGTCATAGCCCCAATATGCTTTTAAGATCTCATGAATATTCACTGCTGTATTTTATGGCCTGAAATTAAACTCTTTTGAAGTATTTTAGCTATATCAATTAAATACTGCTTATGTATTTTTTATTAGTTGATCCGTAAATTTAAAATAATGAAAGCAAGCTTTCTCTTTATCCTGTTATTTTTTGGATTATCGGTAAATGCGCAAAAAGAAAAAAAAGAAACTCCAAAAGAGAAGTTTGTAAAAATTGATATGCCTGAACTACCCATTGCAGAGTTTCCGGAAAATTCTATTCCGGTTTCGGGCATAAGCGTGGTACATACTCTTAATGATAGTGTAAGAATGGGGTATGCTCAGAAAGGATTGGATAATGCCATAGCTACATTAATATTTAAAAAACCTGTTTCCGAAATTTTACAGAAACAGGTAAACAGAATGTATAAACATGAATATAAAAAAGATGGAGCAACAATATTTTGGGTTATAAAAGATTTACGCTTTGGTGCAAAGTTGGGCGCTACAAATTATACCCGTGTCCACCTTTCCATTGAACCAACGATATATTGTTCCTACACCCGTTTTTCTGCGGATGCCTTTATTTCTGCAAATGGAAGCTTATTTAAAAAGGTATGCAGCATAGATACCGTATTTCTTGTTTTAAATATGGGTGGTGGTCATGGGCCAGACCTGGAAAATGCTTTTAGGGTTCTGTTAAAAAGAACATTGTTGAAAGGGAAAGATGTGCTTGAGCAAAATAGCAGCGGGTTCATTATTGAACAAATAACTGACCTGGCTGCAAAAAAAATAAATCCCCCCATACTAGTTGATAGTAACTACGTTGAAGGAGTTTATGCCAATTATGCTGAATTTCTTGCCAATAGCCCTTCTGTAAAAAATTTCGAAACAGTTGTTACCAAAAAGAAAAAAGTGAAATTAGTTAATGTCACAGAAAACATGCCGAAGGATACATTAACGGCCTGGGGAATTTGCAAAAACGGTGAAATATATAAATACTACGAAGAGGAATTGATTCCGATTGAAAAGAAAGGATCGGGATTTATAATTTCAGGTTACGTTGAAAATACCACCAGGCATAATAATAATCTTTTTAATGCAGGATTGGGTACCGGTTTTGCAGGCGAATTGATTGCGAATATTCCAATTTATATAACAGTCACTATTATATCCGGCAAACCGCTGCTTGTAAATGATATTCCATATATTGATGACCCCAAGGTACAACCATTAGCTACCTGTATTGATATGAGAACCGGAGGATTTTCTTTTTAAACCACTTTCTTATAATTCAGCCATAAAGAATTTATGGCCAGCACCACATCGCTGAAACCCATGGCCAGTGCAGCAAAGCCGGGTTGTAATAAACCCATGGCAGCAATGGGTATGGCAACAATATTGTAAACAAATGCCCAAAAAAGATTTCCTTTAATGGTTTTGAAAGTGTGCTTTCCCAAACCTAATGCCAGGGGTAAATGCTGAATACCCTTATTCATTAAAACCACCTGTGCGCTTTGTACAGCTAATTGAGTGGCATCGCTCATAGATATACCGATGGTTGCTTTGGCCAATGCGGGGGCATCGTTAACACCGTCTCCTACCATGGCTACCGGAGTTTCATTGTTCAGTTGCTCGATGATCTGTAATTTTTCTTCGGGTGTTTTTTCGGCATATATTTTATCAATACCCAAGCTGTCTGCAATTTTTTTCGTACGCTCCAGGCTGTCACCACTCAATAAAATGGTTTGTATGTGCTTTGAATGCAGGTAACTGATCACTGCTGCTGATTCTGTCCTGATCTCATCTTCCATGTCAAACCAGCCGATCATTTTGTCATTCTGTAATAAATATGCAGTATGAGAAATGTCTTGTGTTTGAGAAGCAACAGTTTTATAAGAGCCTAAGAGATATGTATTACCAGCTGTATCTTCGGCTTTCATACCCAAACCTTTTATCTCCTCAATTTTTTTCCAGTTAATGGTATTGTTCATTTTCCAGTCAGCAGTTATAGCCTTTGCTATCGGGTGATTGGAATATTTTTCAATTGAGAAAATGAGCTGCTTAAACTTTTCCTCGGGTAATACCAGGGACTTAAAATTGGTTACTTTAAAATTCCCCTTCGTTAATGTGCCGGTCTTGTCAAAAACAACGATCCGAATATTTTTAAACAACTCCAGGCTTTTGGCATTGCGGAAAAGGATTCCGTTCTTAGCTGCCCTTCCCAGTCCAACCGCAATGGCAGCAGGCGTTGCAAGCCCCATGGCACATGGACAACTGATCACCAGCACAGCAATACTGCGCATTAAGGAACTGGTTCCGCTGATATCAAAAGCAAAATAATTAATTAAAAAAGTGAGTGCGGCAATACCCAATACGGCAGGCACAAATATGGCGCTTATCTTATCCGCCATTTGCTGAATGGGCGGCTTTTCGCCCTGTGCCTGTTTTACCAATGTGAGGATATTGCTCAGTACTGTATCTTTTCCAACAGCAGTTACCTGCGCTTTAACGGCTCCGTCTGTTATTAAACTGCCACCGATCAAAGCATCTTTTTTTACTTTATGAGTGGGTTTGCTTTCACCTGTCAATAAGGCTTCATTTACATGCACATCACCCCATAATATTTTACAATCGATAGGAACCTGTTCGCCTGTTTTTACCAGGATGAGATCGCCAACATGCAATGTTGTATTCTCAACAGGGAAGATCAATTCTTTATGATCATCATCAAAAGCGATCATATTGGCCATTACTTTCTGCTGTCCTGCCAGTTTGTTCAATTCCTTTTGAGTGCTGGCAACCGATTTGTGTTCTACCCATTCGCCCAAAAAAACCAGTGTGATGATGGTGGCGGCAGTTTCATAAAAAATAAAATCCATACCCAGGTTGCTGATGGTGCCGATCAGGCTGTACAAAAAAGCTGCGGTGGCGCCAATGGCGATCAATACATTCATATTGGGTATGCCGCGGCGTAAACTCTTTACGGCACTCACGCCAAAATATCCCATACCCACTATGTAAACAGGAATACATATGGCCAATTGGATCCAGGGATTCATTAAAAAATGGGGGTGCCATGGGAACATGTGCAACATTAAGACCAGGGTAAAAGGCAGGCAGAAGAGGAAGCGTTGCAGGTGGTTGGAAAAAGACGACTGACCACTGACGATTGACCACAGAGAGTTTGTTTTATCGTGGTCTGTGGTCTGTTGGCTGTCGTCTACTACTTTATATCCTAAGTCAGCAATGCCCTTAGTAATTTGTTCTTTTGTTTTATCGCCATTTAGCTCAAAACTTACTTCGCCGCCTATAAAATTTACTTTTACATCCTTTAACCCTTCTTTTTCAAGATAACGGTTAATGGATAATGCACAGTTGGTGCAGGTCATTCCTTCTACTTTCCAGTCTACTTTTTCCATACTGCAAAATTATTCTTTGATATTGTGACGCAATTACTAATGAAGGAAAATATCTTTGCAACATGGAGGTAAATTTTAGGCTGGAAGAGATAACCGCTACTGCAAAAACAGTTCTGGCTGATATGGCCAACTATAAAGTATTTGCATTTCACGGCGAAATGGGCGCAGGCAAAACCACTTTTATACATGCTTTGTGTGAAGTGATGGGTGTGCAGGATGTTGTTACCAGCCCCACTTTTTCCATCATCAATCAATATAAAACCAGCAAAAACCAAACAGTCTATCATATGGATCTATACCGCATTAAGGATGAGCATGAAGCCATCAATGCCGGTATTGAGGATTGTTTGTACTCAGGTGATATTTGCCTAGTTGAGTGGCCTGAGAAAGCCGAAGGCATTTTTCCCGACAATACTTTGCATATAACCATAAGTTCTGTTGATGATAATACCAGAAAGCTGCAATTTAATTTGTAATTTGTAAGCTTTCAAAATACTGATATGGCATCATCTAAACCCTTTGTATCCTCTTCATTTAGTTATGAAACACTCGAAGAGACCCTTGACATAAAGCCTAAGGGCGCAGCGTTGTTGATCGGGATCCCCAGGGAAACCTCGTTTAATGAGAACCGTATAGCCCTTACACCTGAAGCTGTTGGTGTAATGATCGCCAACGGGCACCAGGTAGTGGTAGAGACCAGGGCCGGTGACGGAGCCAGTTACACTGATAATGACTACAGTGAGGCGGGGGCAAAAATCGCACTCGATAAAAAAGAAGTTTTTGAATGCGATATACTGGTAAAAAGTGCCCCGGTAAGCGAAAGTGAATGTGAGTTGCTGAAGCCCAACCAGTACATAATTTCTCCTATTCACCTGGCGGTGATGAAACGTGAGATCCTGCAGAAGATGATGGATAAAAAAATTACTGCACTAAGTTTTGAGAATTTAAAAGATGATACCGGGCATAATCCCATCGTACGCAGCATGAGCGAGATCGCCGGCAGTGCAGTGATGTTGATCGCCGGGCAGTATTTAAGTAAAACAAATAATGGCAAAGGTGTTTTGGTGGGAGGTATCAGTGGTATACCGCCAACCAAAGTTATCATTATCGGTGCCGGTATTGTGGGTGAGTATGCAGCACGTACCGCATTGGCTATGGGCGCCAGTGTGAAGATCTTTGATAACAGTATCTACCGTTTAAAGCGTTTGCAGAATAATATAGGAGTACGCATGTGGACCTCGGTACTTGAACCTAAGATATTAGCCAAGCAATTAAAGACCTGTGATGTGGCTGTTGGTGCTTTAAGCGGCGCAGCGGGCAGAACACCCATTGTTGTAACAGAAGAAACGGTGAGTAAAATGAGGCCGGGCAGTGTTATCGTTGATGTGAGTATTGACCACGGCGGCTGTTTTGAAACCAGTAAAGTAACCACACATGAAAAACCGGTGTTTAGAAAATATGATGTGATACATTATTGTGTACCCAATATTCCCAGTGGTTTTGCCCGTACCGCCTCCCAGGCAATCAGCAATGTATTGATGCCGCTGATGCTGGAGACCGGCGAAGATGGTGGTATAGATCATATTGTATGGCATAAGATAAATATCCGCAGTGGTATTTATTTGTACAAGGGGAGCCTTACCAATTTTTATTTGAGCGAAAGGTTTGATTTGAAATTTACAGATTTGAATTTGCTGATAGCGAGTAAGAGGTGATCGCAGATTTAAAAGATTAAATCGTGATTACGCAGATTTATAATTTCCGATCTCAATCACTTCCTCGCAAAAATCATATTCCTGTTTTACATTGCTGCTTACAATCACCAGTTTATCCTTTGTGTAATTGCTGATGAGGCTGTGGTATAATGCAATTCCATCAGCATCTAAATTGGTGGTAGGTTCATCCAATAAAAGTACAGGGGTATTGCTAAAGAAAGCCTGTGCCAGTTTCAGTCTTTGTTTCATGCCGCTGCTGAAATACCGGATCTGTTTGTTGATGGCATCTTTCAATCCAACAGTTTCTAAAATTTCTTCCATGCTTAGCGATGCTATTAATGGTTTGAATTTAGCATGAAAGGCCAGCATTTCGTTTGCCGTCATTTCTTCAATTAATTCGAGGTAGGGAGCGGCGATGGATATAATTGTATAATGCTGTTCGTTAGGGATTGTTCGTTGTCCGTTGTCCGTTGTCCGTTGTCCATTCCAATATTCAACAGTGCCTTCGTTGTGTAAGGTAGCCCCCGCAATAACCTGCAGCAGGGTAGATTTTCCCGAGCCATTGGGCCCGGTGATGGCATAGCTTTTCCCGGAATTGAATTCATAGCTGCAATGGCGGAATATCCACTCACGGTTAAATCGTTTGCCGGTATTTGATAAAGAAATGGTCATTGAGTCATTGGTCATTCTGAAAATATTCAATAAACAATTCTCAATGCTCAATTTTCAAGTGGGGATCTTCTGGTCTGCAAACTTCAACCTTGAATATTGCAGATTGAACATTGATTATTGATCATTTACTCACTCATTATCAGTTTCCCTTAAGAAAAAAATTTATTCGTCTTCTGCACTTCCCTTGGTAAACCGCTTAATGATCCCACGGCCACTTTCCCTGATAAAGGTTACTATTTCATCACGCTCGTCGGTAGCCGGTAATTCTTCTTCAATAAAATTGAGCGCCTGTGATGTGTTGAGTGATTTGTTGTAAATGATGCGGTAGATATCGAGTATTTTGTTGATCCTGTCCAAAGAAAAACCCCTGCGTTTTAAGCCAACGGAATTTACACCGGCATAACTTAATGGTGTACGGCCTGCTTTGATATAAGGCGGCACGTCTTTTCCAAAAAATGATCCCCCGCTTATAAAAGCGTGCTGGCCTATTTCTACAAACTGGTGTACTGCACACATGCCTCCAAGTATGGCGTAATCACCAATGGTAACATGGCCCGCAACCTGTGTATTATTACTTAAGATACAATTGTTGCCAACAATACAGTCGTGGGCAATATGGCTATATGCCATGATGAGGCAATTGTTACCAACCTTGGTGGTCCACCTGTCTTTACTGCCACGGTTTACCGTAACAAATTCACGGATAGTTGTATTGTCCCCAATTTCTACTGTAGTATGTTCTCCCTCGTATTTTAGATCCTGCGGAATAGCAGCGATAACAGAGCCCGGGAAAATTCGGCAGTTCTTACCGATCCTGGCTCCTTCCATGATCGTAACATTGCTTCCGATCCAGGTACCTTCGCCAATCTCCACATTTTGATGGATCACACTGAAAGGATCAACCTTTACGTTGGTAGCAAGATTGGCATTCGGATGAATGTACGTGTGGGGATGAATCATTTAGTTTTTTTATCGAATTAGCAAATTAACAGTTCTGTACTGTATTGCGAATATAATTTAATTTCTTTTTACGAGCTGAGCTGTCAAAATGGCCTCGGTACATAATTTATTTCCAACGTATACACTTCCTTTCATGGTACATATTCCCCTGCGTATAGGATCTATCAGTTCCATCTTTAATATCAATGTATCGCCCGGCACAACTTTTTGTTTGAATTTACAATCGTCTATTTTTAAAAAATAAGTATCATACTGTCCGTCGGGCATGGCATTTATGCAAAGCAGTCCTCCGGTTTGCGCCAAAGCTTCTATCTGTAAAACGCCGGGCATGACCGGGTTTCCGGGAAAATGTCCCTGGAAGAAATATTCGTTTACAGTAACATTTTTTACACCTACTATCATCGTATCGGTAAGCGAAATGATCTTATCAACCATGATGAACGGAAAGCGGTGTGGTAATGTCTTTTCAATTTGCTGTTGCGTAAATACCGGTTCCTGGTTGGGATCATAATTCGGTATATCCCTGGTATGCCTGTTCTTTTTGATGTATTGTTTTATTTTTTTTGCAAACTCCACATTACTGCTGTGGCCCGGGCGGTTGGCAATAATATGTGCTTTAATGGGATACCCTACCAAAGCCAGGTCACCAACAACATCCAGTAATTTATGACGGGCGGGCTCGTTTGCAAACCGTAGCTCCAGGTTATTCAGGTATCCTTCGCTTTTGATCTCCATTTTTTCCCTGCCAAAAGCTTTGGCAAGCCTTTCCATTTCTTCATCAGTAACGGCTTTATCAACCACTACAATCGCATTATTGATATCGCCACCTTTTACCAGGTTGTTATCGAGCAGCATTTCAAGTTCGTGTAAAAAACAAAAAGTGCGGCAAGGTGCAATTTCGATTTGAAAATCTTTCATGGATTTCAAACTGGCGTGTTGCGTGCCTAAAACCGGGCTGTTAAAATCTATGAGTGTTGTTACCTGGTAATTTAAAGCAGGCATGGCCGTGATCTCAACCTTTTTTACATCATCAAAATAAGAGATATTGGTATCAATAGTGTACCATGTTTTTGCGGCCTCCTGTTCAAGCACACCGCCTTTTGCAATGATATCTACAAAGGGTGCGCTGCTGCCATCAATGATGGGAACTTCAGGGCCATTTAATTCGATCAGGCAGTTATCAACCCCCATTCCAACCAGTGCAGCCAGTATATGTTCAATAGTACTTACTTTACATTCGCCCTGAACCAGCGTTGTTCCCCTGGAAGTATCTGTAACCAGGTCGCAATCTGCCTTAATAATTGGAGTTCCCGGAAGGTCGGTACGCTGAAACTGGTAACCAAAGCCAGGGTTAGCGGGCTTCAGTGTCATATCCACATTAACGCCCGAGTGAAGGCCTGTACCTGAAATACTTACGGCACTAACCAATGTATGTTGTTTATCTGGATTAAAATTTTTATCCATGTGTTCGGCTAAATTTTGTTGGCAAAGATATTTAAAATATGTTCCCCGTGGTATTTATACCAAGCGGAAAGATATTCTGGCAGCAGCAGGTTAAAACTGGAACTGGAAGCTTCCAAATATGCCAAATTTAGAACCTGTGCCTGCATATGAAGGGGCAGGGGAAAGCCGCCAGACAAAATCGAGGCGGAGAACCTTTAGGATATTGTCAATGCCGGTACCCACTTCAATATAGTTCCTGCTATTTAATGTTTTAAAAGTTTCGGATTTCATGCGTGGGATAACAGTTATATTATTAATGGCGTCATTTTTATTACTTAATGATCCCCATAATGCTTTTACATTCCAAAACTGCCGCCATTTTAATTTACGGGTAATAGGAATGAAACGGAATAAACCCGAACCGATATTGTGCTCCAGGTTTACACCGGCATATTGATCGCTTAAATATTCGAAGCGGTTCATGAGGTTATACGAATTCCTGGTATAATAATAAAGATCATTACCCGGGTGGTTCTCTAAATTGGTGAACGGCATGTCACCGTTGATCTTACCTCCGAAAACTTTATAGGAAAGGGTACCGTATGGAGATATTTTCATGTAATCTTTTACTGTAAGCGAATACTTGCTGTAATTGTATGCGCTGTTGAACACACCTGCTATGCCTTTGGCAAACATCAATTCTACGATCGGGTATTTTGTTCCGATGGAATAACGGTTATAATCTGTTTCAATAAATGTTTCCAGGTAGGCGAAACGTAATTTTAAAGCCAGTTCAAAATTAGTAAGTGGCGTGCCTTTGTTTACCGTAAAAGTTGACAGGGGCGGTAAGTTAAGCAGTGGGGTATATTGCCTGTGTGATACAAACCATTCTGTAGAAAAACCCTTGCCCAGCTCATTAAAAAATTCAAACCTGATATCTTTTACATTGATGAATTTCCGGGTAGTATTGGGCTTACGTATGGCCAGTGAAAAAATATTATCCTGGCTCACTTCACCAACCTGGCTTATGCCATTATCAACATCATTTGCGTAAGAAAGATGCAACCGGATACGCTTGGGTTTTCTTTGCAGGATCCAGAAGGCTTCTGCCTGCCCTTTGAATTTTTTATCTTTTGTTCCATAAGCAGCGTAACCATGCAGGTAAACATCCTTCATTAATTTTTTAGTGGTACCCAGGTCAAACCTAAAGCGGGTGCCTTCCCATTGGTTGCCGCTGACCCAGTTGAACCATGGCCCGATCTCGAATTTGCCGATCTCCCTGTACCCTCCTGCCAAAAATTTTAAATTACGCTGAAGCTTTTGAAACTTCGGCATTTCCAGCAGTTTGTCGATGGTTGCATAAATTGCTTTTTCATTTTTTGACAAAGTATCATGGCGCAGGTCTTTCCAGGCAGAATCAGATTGCTGGATAACTGCTGCGTCTGTTTTTACGAGCTCCTCGATATGCTGTTCTTTAAAAGCAGCAGTCAAAGAATCACTGTTGATCACAATGTTTTTATACGAAGTTGTTTTACGGCCAATGAGCGTGAGCGAGTTCTTTCCAAGCACCCTGAAATCGGCAAAGAATTTATCCCTGTTTAAAAAAATTACTGAATCGTTGATGGGAATATATTCCTGGAACACGCTGATGCGGTCGATATAATTGATATTGGCATCCTTGCCAAGGTATAAAGAAATCTTCCGGATCTGGAAGGTCTTTTCTGCTACCCAGGCATCTCCTTCAAAAGTATTTTGCCCGGGCCTTTTTGGCCTGAAAACAAAATGGTACAATTTTCCTGTGCTGGTGATCTGGGTATCGGGCACTGTGAATATGTAGTAAGCATCTCCATTATCATTGAAGGGACTTATAAAATCTTTATCCATCACATTCACAAAATTGCTGTAAATGCTTACGTTCTGGTTCATTACACCCAACAGCTTACTGAAGCTTTCATTTTTAAAACCAACCGTCTTACTGGCTTT
>JBDSGK010000081.1:0-11710 GCA_039919015.1 Ferruginibacter sp. | reverse complement strand
CCGAGGAGGTGGAAATAAAGATATTATCCGGAGTATAAAACTTCTCACTTTCATGGGTGTATTCCAAATTGTTGCTACCGATTTCGGTCGGTGGGACACCGATTGAGGAGGTGGAAATAAAGATATTATCCGGAGTATAAAACTTCTCGCTTTCATTGGGTGTATTCCAAATTGTTGCTACCGATTTCGGTCGGTGGGGACACCGATTGAGGAGGTGGAAATAAAGATATTATCCGGAGTATAAAACTTCTCACTTTCATTGGTATATTCCAAATTGTCGCTACTGATTTCGGTCGGTGGGGACACCGACCGAGGAGGTGAAAATTATGAATGAAGAATGAAGGTCAAAAATAAAGATATTATCCCGAGTATAAAACTTCTCACTGTCAGGCATGCCAAAACAGGATAATAAGCGGAATTTAAACGTAATACGTACACAATACCTGTATTTTTTTGAGTTAAATAAATCCAAAGTTCTCCATTTACCGTAATTGTATCTGTTGTCAGCTTGGCAATATAAAAAAATGAAATCATTAATCTTAAAAACAATTAAAATGAAAAGAAACAAACTATTGATTACAGCTTTTGCTGTAACAGCACTCGTCACCGGCGGAATAATGTATGCTGCCGATCATATTGACGCACCCGGGGTAACAGGACAAACAACCGATATTACTGATTTGTATGTGTTTCGCTCTCCTGTGAACACTAGTAATTTAGTATTTGTTGCCAATGTACAGGGGTTAATGAGCCCTGCATCTACTGCTACTGCCAAATTCGACGAAAATAACGTCATCGAATTTAATATTGATAACACAGGCGATATGATAGAAGACCTCGTAATTCAAGCTAAGTATGATCTTGCGACTAACAAAATGTATGTATTTGGCCCGGTGGCTCCATCTGCAACAGGTCTTACCAGCAAATTACAAGGTAACCCAACTGCAGAAGTAGCAGTAACTCCTTACACTTCCGCTACGCCTGTCATAGCTACAGGTGCTACAGGTATCCAGGTATTTGCTGGACCAAGAGATGATCCTTTCTATTTTGACTTAACACAATTTAATAAGATCATTTCCGGCATGGCAACAAGTTTCAATAATCCTGGTACAGATGCCGTTGCAGGTACTAATGTAATGAGCGTGGTATTGGAAGTGCCAAAATCATTGGTAGGTACTATAGCAGCTAGTAACACCATAAATGTATGGCTGAAAACTAAAAAGAAAAATTAACCCAATTTAATTAACTATAATATTAAAAAAAATGAAAAAGTCAATAATTATTTTAGCATTTGCCGTAACCGGGAGCATAATAGTCTCATCATGTAAAAAAGATAATACTCCTCCTGCACCTGTAGGTTGTGCCAGTTGCTCTTCTACCAATACTTATACACAAAAAGATCTATTGGCAAGGCCATCAGTCGGTATAGTATTTAATAGCAATGGTGCTGACAAAGATGCTTTCAATGTTAGCATTCCCTCTACCGCAGCGGCAACCTTTCAAAGTAAATTCATGGCAAGGTTACTGGCTCTAAACCCTGGATATACTACTAATATTTTGGGACAGACAGCTACCCAATACACTACGCTTTTAGCAAATGATGTATTGAATGTCTCTACAAATGGCATTACTGCATTTTATAACGGCACTCAATTACTAACCGGCCGTACTTTAGCCGAAGATGTGATTGACGTAGAATTAATTTTAACCTTTGGTGGCCCCACAGGTGCTCTTAATCCTGGTTTAACAAGCGACCATGTGAATGCAAATGATAAGCCTTTACCTTCAACGTTTCCATATATGGCGGCTCCTTTCTAATACAAACCATAAATTGCAACGAAGCGTCACACCCCGGTGTGGCGCTTTTTTATTTGAACAGCACAGCAACATGGAACAAATATTATTTTTTTGCTAAAGAATCAAAACCCCAGGCCTCCTTATTTCGTAAATAACAGGGAACAGGTCTTTAACCGGTTCCAAACTTAACAACTTCAGGGTTCCAAAATGAGACGGATCGCATTATATATCATTCTATTTTCCTACACAACGGTCATGCTAAAGCCGGTATCCCCTTATATCTCGGATGCTGTTTCCCATATCTTTTATTACACCCAACACATGGCAACCGTGCATTATGAAAATGGAGATCTTCATGTGCATCGTGAGGTAATGGATAATGAAAAAAAAGCATCCTCACAAAAGGAAATACCTGCTGCAAAAAAAGAGAATACGGCAAACGATCATATCACTTTACAGCAAAAAATATCCACTGCAATTTTAAACTTACATACTACTTTTCAAATTCCTGTATCTTCGGCACTTCTGTATAATTACCTGCCGGGAGAATACCCGCCTCCCAGGGCCTGATCATTTATTTCATATCGGTAGCAACAACAAAATGTCCTGAGCGTATCATGTTTATATGAATATGATTCACGGACAGTTGAGTATACCTTATTAAATCATCAGTCTTTAAATAGTAATTATGCAAATCAAACGCAGGTATATTATCGCTGTGTGTGCAGGGTTGTTCTCCCTGTTGAGCTATCAAACACAGGCACAAAATACAATCCGGGGTAAAGTAGTGGATGCGCTGAGCAGGCAACCATTGGAATCGGTTATGATCACAGACATGGGATCATCAGCATTTAGAACATCAACCGATGAGAACGGTAATTTTATTTTACCATCAGGCGGCGAGGTAGCCGTTTCTTATATAGGTTATAAGGCTGTTACTATAGTTGTCGAAAAAAATGGATCCAACATTATAGCTCTGCAACCCGATGTGCTGAAATTGAAAGACATTTTACTGGAAAGCAATGCTGCTGCAAAATTCAGCACGATCAGTAAGATCGACCTCGATCTGAAGCCGGTGAGAAATACACAGGAACTAATGCGACTGGTACCCGGGTTGTTCATTGCTCAACACGCCGGTGGTGGTAAGGCCGAGCAGATATTTTTGCGGGGCTTTGATGTTGATCATGGCACTGATGTAAAAGTATCTGTTGATGGTATGCCCGTGAACATGGTAAGCCATGCACATGGCCAGGGATATGCCGATCTGCATTTTGTTATTCCCGAAACTATTACCAATATTGACTTTGGCGCAGGTCCTTATTATGCACAACAAGGCGATTTTAATACCGCAGGGTATGTTTCTTTTTCAACTTTTAAAAACATTTCAAAAAGCCTGGTGCAGGTTGAAGCCGGCAGATATAATTCATTTCGTACGATGGCGATGATTGACCTTTTGAAAAAAAATAAGGATAAGCAAAGCGCTTATATAGCCGCTGATTTTAATTATACCGATGGCCCCACCATTTCCAAACAACATTTTAAACGCTTTAACCTGTTCGGAAAATATAATATCTCCATTACTGATAATACACAGCTTACTGCTTCGGCATCTACCTTTACCAGCAAGTGGAACGCAAGCGGCCAGGTACCCAACAGGGCTGTTGCCGATGGAACCATTGACCGCTTTGGAAGTATTGACCCAACCGAAGGTGGTAATACCGAAAGGCATAATGCCAACCTCATTTTAAACCATCGGTTTAAAAACGGAGTCAACTGGGAGAACCAGGCTTTTTACAGCCGTTACAAATTTAACCTGTATTCAAATTTTACTTTCTTCTTAAATGATCCTGTTAATGGTGATGAGATACAACAGTCAGAAAGCCGTAATATTGTAGGCTATAGTACCAAACTCAATCAAAAATATTTTTTTGGCAATAAAACACTGCAGTCAACATACGGTGCAGGCCTGAGACACGATGCAACTAAAGACAGCAGGCTATCGAATGCAGTATCCCGCAAATTTTTAAGCGATATTAAACTTGGGGATATTAAAGAAACAAATATTTTTGCCTTTATGCAGCAGCAGTTAACTGTTGGAAAATGGTTATTTGATGCCGGTGTCCGTTTGGATTACTTTAATTTTAATTATTTTGATAAGTTGAATACGGCTCAGCTTCCTTCTCAACAAAAAAGTATTTTAAGCCCTAAATTAAATATTCAATATACCGTAAATAAAAAAATACAAGTGTTTATAAAAACAGGTAAAGGTTTTCATAGTAACGATACCAGGGTGGTAGTACCAAATGATGGCAAACAGATATTACCCGCAGCTTATGGTGCCGATGCAGGGTTTACTTTAAAACCCAATGATAATTTATTATTAACAGTGGCAGCATGGTATTTATATTTAAACCAGGAATTTGTGTATGTTGGCGATGCCGGTGTAGTAGAACCCAGCGGCAAAACAAAAAGGCAGGGATTAGATATAATTGCCCGTTACCAGTTGACAAAAACTCTTTTTGCAAACTTTAATATAAATTATACAAAACCCAGGGCTGTTGGCGAACCAAAGGGTGCCAATTATATTCCACTGGCTCCGGATTTAACCAGCGTAGGCGGTTTGTTTTACAAAAACAAAACGGGGCTTAATGGCAGCATAAGTTATCGCTATATAAAAAACAGGCCGGCAAATGAGGATAACAGCATTGTGGCCAAAGGATATTTTTTACTGGATGCTTCGGTTAACTATACCAAACCAAAATATGAAATTGGGTTGGCTTTTGAAAATATCTTAAACATTAAATGGAACGAAGCACAGTTTGCAACCGAATCAAGATTGATGAATGAACCTGCGCCCGTTACAGAATTACATTATACACCGGGCACACCATTTTTTGCGAGGCTGAAGCTGGCAGTATTTTTTTAAAAGAGATCAGTATGCAACAATCAACAACAAATAAATTTGGTTATATCTCAAAAATACTTGGGCTATTGATCATATTATTTTTAATGAGCCAGCCATTGTGGGCACATGATGTAGTGGGTGAACTGGAGAAGATGAGCAAAGGAGATGCGGCTATATTATATCTTCAGTTAGGCTTTACGCATATTATACCTCTTGGGTTTGATCATATACTTTTTGTACTCAGCCTTTTTCTGCTGAGCCCCAAATTAAAACCGGTGCTCTGGCAGGCAACCGCTTTTACCGTTGCGCATTCCATCACTCTCGGACTGGCCATGTTTAAGGTGATCACCCCTTCACCGGCCATTGTAGAGCCCATCATTGCTTTATCCATCATGTATGTGGCACTGGAGAATATTATTTCTCCAAGTTTAAAAAAATCACGGATCGGCATTGTGTTCTTATTTGGCCTGGTACACGGTATGGGCTTTGCTAATGCGCTTGGGTCCCTGGGCCTGCCACAAAACTCCTACCTCACATCACTCATCATGTTCAATGTTGGTGTTGAGTTGGGGCAACTGGCTGTTATCTTATCAGCATTCTTTTTATTTGGAAAATGGTTTGGTAACAAACCTTATTACCGCAAGGCAATTGTAATTCCTTTATCTATTTTAATTACCATCATGGCCGGGTATTGGACGGTGGAGCGGTTGTTTTTTTAATGTTTATTTATTTTATTATTTATCAAATTATTTCAGAGCAAGACAATTTACCGCCTGTTGATCTTCCGTCTGCCCAGCTTTTGGAAAGTTTTGTTGTGTGAAGTTTTTATGACTGTAGTTAAAACTCAGGATTGCGGATAAAATAAAAGTATTACGAAAAGGACATAATACATTTATTTTTACATGATCTATTTGATTGCTAATAACTCTACCATTTCAATAATTGGATCTGTAGCCAGTAATTCGGAAGCATTAGCCATTAAAGCTGCTGCTATAGGGCCATTTAGATGTGCCATGCGCCCTTCTACTGTTTCAAACGTATCAAATATGCCAAAAGTAGAAGGCCCGATTTGTAAAGCATACCATCTAATTGTTCCCGGCTCACCTTCGGCTAATGGCAATGCTGATTTTAAAAATTCAAGTACCGCTGATTCTTTACCTGGCTTAGCTTCCACTCTTGCCAGAATTGCAAATTTTTCCATGACTGTTTTTTTAAATTATTAGATGATTAATACACTCATATTTAAGTGGCAATAAAGATAGTTTATTTTATGGTGATTATTTGTTGTGAAGAAGCCAATATGCGGATTGAATTATGGTATCTTAGACATAAATAAAATAGGTTTTAAAGTTTTGCACAACAACAACTCATAAATATACGCAACGACCCGCACAGTTTTCTAATGATTATCATTCGAAATTGAAGGATCAATTCTCTACTGGCTGATCAGCAAGTTTTTTATTTAAGGGGATGGCTGGTTTATTTTGCAGGCGTATTAGTGGGGCAAAGACCTGCCTGCTGGTTGGTCCGCAGGACTCTGTGAGTAGGCAAGTACGCTGCGCTGCTTTGCATTGCCGCATATCTGCTTCAGTGGAGGAAATGTTTTGTTGGGAACAGTCCGCTAATTTAAATTAAGCTTGGAGATAGGTTTTAAGCCGGCACCTTCTGCTGCTCTATATTGAGGCGATGTTTTAGGAATTGCGAACCCTTTTGATTGGATCCAATAAAAAGGAGGTAGTTTTTTTGCTTTTAATTTGTTTATTTCTGGAGCATGTTGATTTAACCAATCTTTTAACCATTGTAGCTTTCTTAGAACTGTTCTTACTTCACTGGAATTTGCCGAATGAACTTCAATAAAGAATGCTTCTCCTTTGTAAGCAAAAGCATAGTCCCACCGATTGGAGTTTGGATATCGGGAGGTTGTAAATGTGTCAATATCTAAACTTCCTTGTAAGTGATGTGTATTGGATACAGATATTTTAGAACTGTGAGCACCTAAAGCTGTCAATCCAATTCTAAAGCCAGTTGCTACATGCGGAGTAGCTTCAATGGCTTGTTTAAACGTCATATTGGCAAATGCTTTTTTATTTTTCATCCACAAAATATTTAGAAACCACATCGGTTGCTTTTCCTGAAAATTGAGAAAGGCCTCCCCATTCTGCAATGGCTTCATCTTCGCTACCCGCATCCAAAGTTGTAATATCTTTTGATACAACTTTGTTGCCTTCTCGAGAAAAATAAAATGTGTTAATTGTTTTTTCTGATAAAATATTTTCAAATAATCGTTTGGTTGGTGCTGATTTTTTTATTTCAAATAAGTCATACAAAGCATCACTACTTACTTTTGATTTTTTCAAAAGATTGAAAGCCCAGGCAAACTCAAGCAATACGGGCGAATGTGTCGAGATAATTACTTTGTAATCACGAGAAAGTAAATCAATAACCTGTAGGATAACAGATTTAATAGCTTGTGGATGTAATCCCATCTCTGGTTCCTCTATCACAACATATTTGTATTCGTCTTTCCTGCTAACTTTTGATGGTGGGCATAACCAATAAAATCCCATCAGCAAAGGCATAAATTCTTTTTGCCCTGCACTCCATGTAATAAATGGTACACTCATGCCTTGTACCTCCATTCTTAGTTTTTTCTGTCCAGTTCTTTCATCCATAACAACCTTTCCATCATGAAAAATGCTGTTATTAAAAGATTGTCTTAATGGCTCCTTTAATCGGTTGCTTATTGGGAAAATAGACTCAGATTTTCCCATTCCATTTTGTAATAATTGTCTAAGTGTTTCGCTAAATTGTCTTAAAACATATGGTGCCGAAGAGTCAAACTCCATAAAAGGCTTTGGCCTCCCATCAGATACACTTAAAATACGTTGAGCCGGAATGTAAAACAAAGTTTCTTCGGCATTACTGGTGCCTTCGTACCTTCCAGCTTTTGGCAATAAAAAATTTTTAGAAAAATTTTTGCCGTCTAATTGAATGTCAGTATTTGATTTCCATATTTTTGACATTCCTTCACCAAAATAAAGATCTAATGTTTTATCAGCATCCTTGCCCCAAATGTAATTGTATTGTTGCAGGGTTTTCCTAATGTGATATTTGTCAATTAATAGTTTTAGCAGTTGTATAAAAATACTTTTTCCGCTTGCTTGGGGCCCTACCAACAATGTTAAGTCGCCAAAATGTACATCTGCTTCTTCAATTGGACCAAATGACTTTATTTTTAAATGTTCCATAATTTGTTTGGATTATTGCACTGTAAAGATAGAATTATCGATTCAGTTTAAGCATAGAATGTTGCGTTCAGTTCGCCAGTTAGGTATTGGACGGCTGATCGGTTGTTTTTTTCATAAACAGCTGTCTTCCTATTTCCCCAGCCCCTTATTAATTATTTCTTTCAAAACATCTATATCAATTTCCTCAAGTTTATTAATGTATAGGCAGCCTTTTCCTGTTTTATGTTTTCCCAATTTTTTCAAAAGAGCTGGTTGCTTATCAACCACCCCAGGAATATAAAAAGCAAAGTTTGCTTTGCGGGGAGAAAATCCCATGATAAACCAATCAAGCTCACGGCCGCTATCATATTTTAAACGCTTGTCACCAAAACCGATGATGGCTGATCCCCACATTTTAGCTTTGGCGTTGGTAGCTTTTCCCATCAGGCCTACAATTACTGAAGCATCTTTTTGTTTTTGTGCTCCAGGAATTTTTTTTATAAAATCCTCGACACTGAGTTCGGTCTTTTTTGTTTTTAATTCTGCCATGGGAGAAAGATATTAAGGTGTTCTTCAAAACTACTCAATCACATTAAATTTAGCAAGTTTCGGGTTTTAACCAACCCGGCAGTATTGTACTTTTGCAACATGACAGATTACGAAAGAATAGAAAAAGCCATTGTTTATTTACAACAAAACTTTAAAGAGCAGCCCGACCTGGATGAAGTGGCCAGGCAGGTTTACCTGAGCCCCTTTCATTTTCAGCGGTTGTTCAAAGACTGGGCGGGTGTGAGCCCTAAAAAATTTCTGCAATTTATCAGTGTAGAATATGCAAAGGGATTGCTGAAACAAAACATGCCCTTATCAACTGTAAGTTTTGCAACGGGTTTATCAGGCACCAGCCGGCTGCACGACCTGTTCATAGGCATTGAAGGCATGACGCCCGGTGAGTTTAAGAACGGCGGCCAAACACTGCAGATACATTATAGTTTTGCTGAAACTGCTTTTGGAGATATTATCATTGCCTCTACCCCAAAAGGTATTTGCCACCTGGCCTTTGTTGCTGATGAAAAAACTGGGGTTGAAAACCTCCAGCAATTTTTTCCTAACGCAAAGTTTGTGCAAAAAACAGATATCATCCAACAGCATGCATTACGTTTCTTTACCGGCGACTGGACCGATCTTCAAAAAGTAAAGCTCCATTTAAAAGGAACGGCCTTCCAGTTAAAAGTATGGCAGTCATTGTTAAGCGTTCCTTTCGGCAATATATCAACCTACTCCTCCATTGCAACAAATATTAAAAGTGCCGGTGCTGCACGGGCTGTTGGTACTGCTATTGGCAGCAATCCCGTTGCATTTCTTATTCCCTGTCACCGGGTGATCAGGTCATCGGGTATCATTGGTGATTATCATTGGGGCAGTAACCGCAAGACAGCCATACTTGGTTGGGAAGCTGCTAAACTATCAACAGAAAATTAATCAGCAAGTTTCGGGTTGTTATTATGGGTCGGGGCGCTAACCTTTGTGAAACAAAGGAGCGACCTGAACCATAATTTACCAGGTATTGCTTTACGGTTCAGGCCCCCGCAAATAGCGAAGTCCCGATCCTATACAATCAAAAATTATATACAGATGTCAAATTTTAAAATTATTCCGTTAAGTAAAGCATATGCAAAGCATATCCGTGAAACGCAAAAAGATGATCTTGGCCATGAGGTGATCGAACTACCGGCAAAAGGCAAAGGCCCCTGCCGGGTTTCTCTAAAACCATTTGAGGTTGGAAAAGATGTAAGATTGCTTTTATCTCACAGTCCTTTTGAAATTGACAATGCATTCAATCAGACCGGGCCCATATTCATCAATAAAGAAGAAGTGGAACCCTATGCTGATATTTACCGCTTTCCACCTGAAATAAAAGCTGATAAAGCAAATTTTCCGTTGTCATTAATTGGATATAGCCGGTCACAAAAAATGGTCTTTACGCAATTGGTTGGAGATGATGATGTGGATATGCTGATCTCAAAAATATTTGAAGCGCACGCTAAAGTTGAATACCTGCATGCAAGAAATGCTGAAGCCTGTTGTTTTATTTGTAAGATCGAAAGGGTTTAAATATGAACACCTGGCCCGGCAGCGAATTAAGCACTAAAAGCTCAGTTTTAATTCGTAATTTCCTTATCCAAAAATCAAACAACATGAATCCAAACAAAGCATTGTGGGAAAAAGGTGACTTTACACGAATTGCTGAAACCATGCGTGAGAGCGGTACGGCCCTTGTTGACAAACTGGGAATAACAACCGGGCTTGATGTACTTGACCTGGGTTGTGGCGATGGCACCACGGCAATACCTGAGGCAAGACTGGGGGCAAATGTTTTGGGGGTTGATATTGCATCGAATCTTGTTGAAGCAGGAAATGCCCGCGTAAAAGCTGAAGGACTTACAAACTGCAGATTCCAGGAAGGTGATGCAACTGATCTGCATGAACTGGAAGATAAAAGTTTTGACCTGGTAGTAAGCATCTTTGGTGCCATGTTTGCGCCAAAACCATTTGATGTGGCTAAGGAAATAGTTCGTGTTACCCGCCCGGGTGGTAGAATAGTAATGGGAAACTGGATACCGGGAGACCCTACCCTGGTTGCGCAGATACTAAAGACCTGTTCTGCATATACCCCTCCGCCGCCTGAAGGTTTTGTAAGCCCAATGTTATGGGGTGTAGAGGATCATGTTATAGAACGCTTTACTAATGCAGGTGTAGCAAAAGAAAACATTTCTTTTTCCAGGGACAGTTTTACATTTGATTGTCCTTACCCCCCGTCAGAACTTGTGAACATTTTTAAAAACTATTACGGCCCTACTATGAATGCTTTTGATGCGGCTGAAAAGAATGGCAAGGATTCAGATCTGCAGCATGAACTGGAAGACCTGTTTAAGAGTCAAAATCAAAGCAAGGAACCTGGTACTACTTTAATACCTGCCACTTTCCTGAGGGTGATGGTTGCCTGTTGAACACATAATAATCTGTCCGCATGAAAAGGTTATCATTCCCTGAGTGACTCCAGGTCTTTTACCATCGACGGACCCAGGTCATAACGGTTTTTATTGGCCGCTTTAAAAAACTCTTTGGCGTTATAGCCTTTATTTTGAGCCTGCATGTACTTACCCATCCAGTATAATTCGAGGCCTTCCAGCGGTTTACCCGAAACATGTTGCTGGTAAACTTTTTCCGCTTCGGCGGTTTTTTTATTGCAATGTAGTGCCCATACATACCAGGCATAAGTTTGCGGCGTAGTCCTGTTCAGCAATTCTCTTTTGGCCAGGGCTTCTGCTTTTGCAGGCTCCTGTAAAATGCCGGTGTATAATTCAATAATATATTTGTTGTACATATTGCCATAAGCCGGCTGTGTAACAATGGACTCAAATTCAAGCGCATATTTTTTTTGCATACTGCTATTCCCTCTTGCATCGGCAAGTTGTGCTAATTTAAAAATAACATCGGGTGCCTTTGTTTTAGATCGAACAAAGAGAAATATCTTTTCGGCAAGTGAATCATTTTTATCATGCACCAATGCTATCCTGGCCAGTCCCATGATGGAATGCAGGTCGGCTCCATGTAAACGGATCGATTCCATATAAAGATCATTTGCCTGTTGCAAATTTCCGCTATGCAGGTTCAGATCAGCTTCATTTGATAAGGCAGCCTGTTTTAGCACCATATTATTTTCGGCAATGATAGATGCCCGGTGCATAGCGGCAATGGCCATATCCATTTCACCTTTATA
>JBDSGK010000080.1:0-17559 GCA_039919015.1 Ferruginibacter sp. | reverse complement strand
AAAAAATTATTTTAAACACAAAAAAGACTAGTTATGCCTTGTGGTAAAAAGAGAAAACGTCATAAAATTGCAACACACAAGCGTAAAAAACGTTTAAGAAAGAACCGTCATAAGAAGAAGTAATTTTTCTTATCGGTGCCCCGCTTCTCCATCGGGGCACTCATGTATCTGCATTCATTATAACTAATGGCTAGTTAATGCGTGCGTTTATGTTTTCCTTTTAACGATGTACTGGTCTTACCAAAAAATTACGCTTGACCAAGGAACTTATTATAAATTCTGCTCCCCAGGGAGTTGAAATAGCCCTGTTGGAGGATAAAAAACTGGTAGAGCTGCACAGCGAAAAAGCTGATGCCAGCTTTGGCGTGGGTGACCTATATCTTGGCAAGGTAAAAAAGCTGATCCCCGGACTCAATGCTGCATTTATTGATGTAGGTTTTGAAAAAGATGCCTTCCTGCACTATACTGATCTAAGCCCTTATGTTCGTTCCATTTTAAAGTTTACACACGAATCCATTCATGATAAAAGTGACAATGGACTTGATTTTTCTAAATTTAAAGTAGAGCCCGAGATCGTAAAGACCGGTAAGATCTCAGAAGTACTAAACGGTAAGCCAAATGTGTTGGTACAGATATTAAAAGAACCTATTGCTGCCAAAGGCCCCCGACTGAGTTGCGAACTTTCGTTACCAGGCCGGTTTGTGGTGGTTACCCCTTTTAATGATATTATTGCCATTTCCAGGAAGATCCACTCATCAGACGAAAGAAAAAGATTACACAAGATCATTGAGGCCATCAAGCCAAAGAACCTGGGTGTAATTGTAAGAACCGCTGCAGAAGGAAAACATACGGCTGAATTACATGAAGACCTGCTAAGCCTGGTCGCAACCTGGAAAACAATTCAAACTAATTTAAAGGGGGCAACGCCTCCAGCAAAGATCTTAAGTGAGCAGGGCAAAACAACCAGTATCCTCAGGGACCTCTTAAATGAAGACTTTAATAAGATCGTTGTTAATGATAAGAATATTTTCAGCGATGCAAAAACCTATATACAGCGTATTGCGCCGGATAAGGCTGATATTGTTTCCTATTATAATAACGGCTCTCCCATATTTGACAGTTTTGGAATTACAAAACAGGTGAAAGCAGCTTTTGGCAAAACAGTGAACCTCCCAAGTGGTGCTTACCTGATCATTGAACATACTGAGGCATTGCATGTAATTGATGTGAACAGCGGGTATAAAAGTGTAAGTAATAACCAGGAACAAAATGCACTTGAAACAAACCTGGAGGCTGCCGAAGAGATCGCCAGGCAAATGCGTTTGAGAGACCTCGGTGGTATTATTGTGGTTGACTTCATAGATATGAAGTTGATGGAGAACAAAAAGAAACTGGCTGATGCGATGGATGGCTTTATGCGTCCCGACAGGGCAAAGCATGCTGTACTGGCTATCAGCAAATTTGGTTTAATGCAGATCACCAGGCAGCGGATGAAGCCTGAGATGAATATCAATACCAGCGAGGTTTGTCCGAGCTGCAGCGGCACAGGAAAAATTTCTTCCACACTCATTTTAGAAGACGAAATAGAAAAGAACCTAAGTTACCTGATCATGCAAAAGCATACAGGTTTAACTATAGAGATCCATCCGATTTTACATGCTTATCTCACCAAAGGATTTTTATTTTCCAAACTCAGCAAATGGCGCAGGAAATATAAGCAACGCATTAAACTGAAGGCCAACTCCAATTATCACTTAACCGAGTTCCATTTTTTTGATGAGAGCGATGAAGAAATAAAACTATAAGCATCTATATCCTCACATTCTTTCCGAATTTTTTAGCCATTTCATCAGGTGAGATGTCCTTAAAATCAAGTTTCAGCTTTTTGTTTTTTTGAATTATAAATTCTTCCCTGCATTCATATATCTGTCCATTGGTTTTTGTAAACCCAAGCAATATTACCGGTTCTCCCTGGGGTAAATTCCTGAATATTTTTTTGGGGCCTGTTGTATCAGCCCGCAAATTCATTAATCCGCTTACTGATTTGAAAAGAAGAAAAAACTCTATATGGCTGTTGTTTAGCGTAATTGGTAGCTCCACTTCCATATCCGTTTGCTCGAGGGGATTATAAAACCTGTCGCAATTTATCCAGCCCAACGCTGATATTGAAGAAGGCATGTAATATTTTTGTATTTGTCCCGCTAAGGATCGTGGTTGCCACTTTTCAACTGCAGCGTCTCTTGCTGCCTGGTTTTTCACCTGCTCATTTTTTTCACCTGCTAAATTTTTATATGTTTTCAACATAAATTGTTTGGGAGGGCCATAATAACTGTAAAGAAAATTAGTATCCACCCTTGTTCCCGCTGGTAAATCCTTCAATTCTTTTGGCCAGGTATACAATGTGTCAATGTACACTTTAGGTTGATACCTGTTAAGTGTGTCTACAAGTTCAGCAAGCGTCATTTTTTTACTGTAATAATATACTTCTTCCTTAAGCGTTTTATACGTTTTACGCTCTCCAAAAATTGTATTTGATTTTACCAGTGGAAAATCATTTGCATCTCCATTATATTCAAATAATACTGTTTCCTCTGGTTGTGGTTTTAAACCCAGCCCGGCAGGTTGCCAGTTCATATTGTTTTCATTGTTTCTTTCTCCGTAAAATAATTCCATTTTATCTTTTGCCAATAATGGAAAATCAACCTGCATTGCTCTTCCTTTTTTTATTCTCAAGTTCCGGCCATTAGATTCCATACCTATATAATAGCTGCCGCCAGAGGCTAGTATGCGGCCATTGCTCATAGTAGCAGCATTACTTTTAAACAGGTCGAAACTGTTGGTCAATTCAATAACTTTCACGTTGATCTTTCCATTAACCGGTAAGCCGCCTTCCGTTTCAAGGGCTCCGGGGCTTATGGTAATTCTTAATCCCCCGGTTGCAGTAACTATAGTTGCTTTTTTTGCAGGCACAGTAAAATATTGCGTGGCATTCCTGGCAAAAGCTTCAGAATATTGGTTAATTTCTAAAGGATAGTCTGACAAAAAGATTGCAGTCTTTGTGGTCAAAGCTTTGCCGGAGCCAGTTTGACTTACAATCTTGTTTTTTTTAGTGTTACATGAAAATAGCAGGCATGCGGCAAATACGCATGCAAATGTGATACGTTGAGTAGACATGGTTTGGCGTTTTAGTAGTTAAGTAAAATTGGGATAGTGATGGAACGCCGCGATGAAAATTATTATATGAAGCTGGTCTTAAATAAATGTTAAACGAAAAAAGTTGTAGTAATTAAGCCTAAATCGAATTATCATTTAACCGTGTTTCATTTTTTTGATGATAGTGAGAAGAAATAAAATTATGATCTTTTAGTATAAAAAAATATCCCCTCAAATAAAGGGGATATTTTTTCTTGATCGCTTCCTATGTTTAATTAATATCCATTTTTCCTGGCTTTAGCCCGCGCAACCCTTCCGGTTTTCCTGTCTTTTGAGCGGCCAATTAAATAACCTGTTCCTGCACCGATCACACTGCCTACAATTGCACCACCTACCCTATTGTTCTTATTTAAAACAGCGCCTAAAATAGCCCCGCTTCCGCCACCTACAGCTGTACCTTTTGCTGCATGGCTCCAACCCTTATCCTGCGGATAAGACGCATTGCTAACTGTATTGGTGCCGGAAGAATAAACTGTATTTGAATTATTATTATTATTATTTCTCCTAGAAGTTGATGTCTTTTTAACGGGAGTTGAATATACAGGCTCAACCGGTTTTTCTATAGCCACAAATTTATCCTTGCCTACATTAACCAATACATTGTTTTTAGACAAGCCTGTTGTATCAACTAAAACCATATTCTTATTTTCCGCTGTATTCACTTTTGTTTTACAAGCCGCCAGTGTTATTAGCAGCGCTATTATTGGGAATATCTTTTTCATAATATTTAGTTTTAATGATTTGCTTTATTATGTCTGCAAAACGGTTACTAAAATTGTTTACATATATAGTAAGTAAAAAACCGTGCCAATTCATGTTCTTATGGGTTTTTTTAACCTTCCTAACTTATCATTTTACTTAGTAAATACATACTTTCTTAACATATTATTAAAGGAATAGGGGCAAAAAAAATCCCCTTTTAAGGGGATTTTTTTCCATATAAATTGAACAAATTAATGCTGATGATGATGCTGCATAGCAGTCAATTCCTCAGCAGTTACTATTTTTTCTTTTGCTTTTACCTGCCCTTCTATCCAGTTAAACAGTTTGTCTGTAATCAAGCGGCGGTAGCTGCTATCAACCTGTTTTTCATCCTTCATCATGCGATCAATATAGCTTTCGATCCAGCTTGTATCTTCGCCCAGGTTCATGGTGCCAAAATAACGCATGATCTCAACTTTCATATATTCCCTTAATTCTTCGTTGCCAACTTCCAGTTTATTTTCTTTGATCAGTGTGTCGCTGATCAAGGTCCATTTTAACTGGTTACTGAAAGCAGGAAATTCAGTTTCTACCTGCTCTGCATTTTTTTCTTTATCACCACCGGTTTGTAACCAGTGCTTTAAAAATTCAACCGGGAAATCCATTTTGGTTTCATCGATCAGGTAATGATACAACTGATCCTGTAATTGGTTGCGGCTTTGTCCCAGCCAGTAATTTTCAATTTCTTCTTTAATGGCTTCCCTTAATTCGGCTTCGGTCTTAATTTCCTTAGCCGGGTAAATTTCTTTGAAGAAATCTTCCGTCAGTTCACGCTTTTCAACCAAACCTATTTTTACGATCCCGAGGTTAAAATATTTTTTTGCAGCTTCTTTATCGTCCTTGTCAAAACCAAGGTCCTGTAAAAACATCTCCAGTTTGTCATCATCAAAAGCTTTGCTCAGCTGTACGGTAACCGTTTCCCCAACTTTTTTACCCATGAATTTTTTCTGCGTGGCTGCAGTCAGGTACTTCAGTATAACAGAATTTTCTTTACTTACGCCTTCTTCCACCACAGTGCCATCTTTATCTGCTTCAGTAAAAAGTATATTCAATACACTTTCATCGTTGTCAATGGTCTCAGGCTCGGTCATATTCCCGCCCTTGATCTGCATACGGCTAATTTCTTCATCAACCATAGCATCTGTTGCGCTTACCTTATACAGGGTAACTTTTGCTTTGGCAATATCGGCCAGTTCATATTCCGGCTTCAATCCTATTTCAAAACCAAATTCATAATCTGCAGGGTTGTTCATATCCATATCACGCAGGTCATTACTTAACGGTAATGGTTGTCCAAACATCTCCGGCTTTTCATTATTTAACCAGGTGTACAATTCTTTTTCTACCGATTTTAAGATCTCATCAGTAAAAATTGAAGCCCCATACATTTTCCTGATCATCCCCGCCGGTACCATGCCCTTTCTAAAACCAGGGATATTTGCGGTCTTACTGTACTCTTTCAGTTTTTTATCAAAGGAAGGTAAATAATCATCCTTACTCACTTTCACGGTTAATTTATCGTGTAACTGACCAATGTTTTCTCTTGTAACTGTTGCCATTTTATTAGTTGTTCAATTTTAAAAAAGTCCCTCTCCTTTTGGAGAGGGATTTAGGGTGAGGTGTGCGGATAATAGGGGTCGAACCTACATGGATTGCTCCGCCAGATCCTAAGTCTGGTGCGTCTGCCAATTTCGCCATATCCGCTTTTTGCGTCTGCTCCCCCCGCCCTGGCGGGGGAACCACATCCGCTAAAGGGCTGCAAAAGTAAGGGATTTCTGCAAAACAGAAAACAGATTTGTTTACGTAAATTCGTAGTTAACTCATGGAAACAATTTCCGATATAGCAAAATACAACCTCAGCGAAGAAGATGAAAAGAAGGAGATCCTGCGGCATTACCGTGGGCTTTTGCGTGTTTTAAAGCTGAAATTGAAGCCGGGAGACAAACAATTACTCCGAACGGCATTTGAAATGGCCGCCAAAGCCCATGAGACCATGCGTCGTAAAAGCGGCGAGCCGTACATTCTTCATCCCATTGCGGTAGCCAAGATCTGTGTGGAAGAGATCGGGCTGGGCATACGCAGCACCATTTGTGCTTTGCTACATGATACCGTTGAAGACACCGATATTTCCCTGGAAGATATCCAGCGTGAATTTGGTGTTGAAGTGACTAAAATTGTAGATGGCCTTACCAAGATAAGTACGGTAATGGACACCAACAGTACCCAACAGGCCGATAATTTTAAAAAGATATTATTAACCCTTACGGACGATCCCAGGGTGATATTAATAAAACTTGCCGACCGGCTGCATAATATGCGTACGCTGGAAAGCATGAAGCGGGAGAAGCAATTAAAGATAGCCAGTGAAACAATATTTGTATATGCACCCCTGGCACATCGCATGGGTTTATACAATATCAAGACCGAGATGGAGGACCTGGCCATGAAGTACATGGAGCCGGATACCTATAAATATATTGCCCAAAAATTAAGTGATACCAAACGGGAACGTACAAAATACATCAATGATTTTATCAGGCCATTAAAAGAAAAATTAGAGAAAGCTGATTTTGATTTTGAAATGTACGGCCGGCCAAAAAGCATCCACTCCATCTGGAACAAGATGAAAAAAAAGGGGGTGAGTTTTGAAGAAGTGTACGACCTTTTTGCCATCCGCATCCTGGTGAATGCATCTTTGGAAAAAGAAAAAGAGGACTGCTGGAAAGTGTACAGCATCATCACCGATGAATACAATCCTTCGCCTGAAAGACTAAGGGATTGGCTGAGTAACCCTAAAAGCAATGGCTATGAAGCGCTGCACACAACCGTTATGGGACCTCATGGTAAATGGGTAGAAGTACAGATACGAACCAAACGTATGAATGAGATCGCTGAAAAAGGCCTGGCTGCCCATTGGAAATACAAAGAAGGCAAGGAAGACGAAAGTCGGTTTGACAAATGGTTTCACCAGATACGGGAAGCATTGAGTAATCCCGATGATAACTCCATAGATTTTTTACAGGATTTTAAGACTTCTTTTCTTGCCGAAGAAATTTATGTGTATACGCCTAAGGGAGAAGTAAAAATGTTGCCCATCGGCGCATCTGCCCTGGATTTTGCTTTTGGTGTACATACCGCTGTTGGCAGTAAATGCATTGGCGCCAAGGTTAATCACAAACTGGTGCCCATCAGTTATAAATTACGCAGCGGCGACCAGATCGAGATTATTACAAGCGCCAAACAAAAGCCCAATATTGAGTGGCTGAACTTTGTAGTTACCAGCAAGGCAAAATCAAAAATTAAAGACACACTTAAAGAAGAGAAAAGAACAACAGCTGAAGAAGGGAAATATACTTTGCAAAGAAAACTTGAAGGCATGGGTGCGGCCATGAGCCATAGTAACCTTGAAGAGCTGTCTTCTTTTTATAAAGTGAATTCAAGCCTGGACCTTTTATATGATATCGCTATTAAAAAGATCGATCTCAAAGAATTAAAGACATTTACCGTTCACGGAGATAAAATAGTTGCACCCAGGGCGATTAAACAGATTGAAGAGAAGGCAGACAAAGATCACGCTAAACACTTCGATAAAAAAGATGCAGAGTTAATTATTTTTGGCGAAAGCAGTGATAAGATACAGTACACGCTGGCAAACTGTTGCAAACCCATTCCAGGCGATGATGTATTTGGTTTTGTTACTACGGGTGAAGGCCTTAAGATCCACCGGACCAATTGTCCCAATGCAGCCAGGCTATTGGCCAACTACGGGCACCGGGTTGTTAAGACCAAATGGGCAAAGAACAAAGAGATCTCTTTTCTTACCGGTTTAAAGATCATCGGGCTTGATGATGTGGGTGTGATCCACAAAATCACCAACCTCATCAGCGGTGAATTAAAATTTAATATTTCGGCAATGACGATCGAGGCCAAAGAAGGTATATTTGAAGGCAATGTAAAAATATTTGTACACGATAAGGATGAACTGGATGAACTGGTGAACAGGCTGGTTTCGATGAGTGGAATTGAAAGGGTGGACAGGTATGATACGGAGTAAAAGCCCGGCCCCCTCTATCTCCCCCCAAGGGGAGGAAATGGAGAAGATTGATGCGGAGATAGAAGTGTAGACTATTGATTTAATAAAAGGAGTACAAAAAAAATCATTTTAAAAGATAAAAAATCTCGAATTAAAAAACACCCAAATCGAGTTCTCCCGATTCATCGGGAGGTTGGGGAGAGGCTATGCAGGAATTAATAGATCGTTTAAAAGCAAACGCAGGTATTACGGATGAACAGGCTACCAAAGCACTGGAAACCATTAAGGATTTTGTAAAAGAAAAATTCCCGATGCTGGGCGGGGCTGTAGATAATATGTTTGGCGCTGCAGGTAAGGATGATGAAGATGGTTTGTAGAAATATTATGGAACCGCCACAGGAACAGCTTTCGGCTGAACATGATTCTCGCAATAATTCATTATAGAATCTATTTGGGCGTCTGATAGACTAAATGATGTCATGATAACCGGAGCCCATTTGTTTTTTAAAGCTTTAGCATATGCATTTTCACTTTCTGATGAATTCCGGATAAAATCATACATGTTTTTTTTATCCCCTTCCCATCTTATCAATGCCCCTTTTAAAGCAGGGGCGGCAAAATCCTTATCGATCTTATGGCAACTGGCACAGTTATTTTTAAACAATATTTCTCCGCTACTAATCACCGGTGTATCAGCATTATTAACAGGAGTTTTATCATTGCCCGTGCATCCTGCAATTAAAAAGATCATTACGATAAAAAGGATCTTCATATGCAAATGAAAAAATCAAAAATTAAAAATTAAAAAAAGAGTTTAAATATGGGAGCACTTTTGAATTTTAAATTTTGATTTTTGATTTTATTTCAACACTTCCCGGCTGATCACCAGTTTTTGAATTTCACTGGTTCCTTCACCGATCGTACAAAGCTTACTGTCCCTATAAAATTTTTCAACCGGAAAGTCTTTAGTATAGCCGTAACCGCCAAAGATCTGCACAGCATCTGTACTTACCCTTACCGATACTTCACTGCTGTAATATTTTGCCATGGCCGATTCTTTGGTCATGGGTAATCCCCTCATCTTCAGATCGCAGGCCTGTTTTATTAAAAGATCTGCTGCTTCTATTTCAGTAGCCATATCGGCCAGTTTAAAACTGATGCCCTGGAAATTGGCAATTGGCTGGTCGAACTGGTGACGCTCTTTGGCATACTGCAATGATGCTTCATAAGCGCCTTTGGCAATACCCAAACCCAGTGCAGCAATGGATATGCGGCCACCATCCAAAACCTTCATACTTTGTTTAAATCCCTGTCCTACTTCCCCCATGCGGTTTGCATCAGGGATCCGGCAATTATCAAAGATCATTTCGGCAGTTTCGCTTGCACGCATGCCCAGTTTATTTTCTTTTTTACCGGCACTAAAACCTGGCGTACCTCTTTCTATAATAAATGAGGTTGAATTATCTTTTGTTCTCGGTTCACCGGTTCTGCAAATAACCACAGCCACATCTCCGCTCTTGCCATGTGTTATCCATGATTTGGTTCCGTTAATAACCCAATGATCGCCATCTTTAACAGCCGTGGTCTTCATATTGCCCGCATCACTGCCTGTATTGGCTTCTGTTAATCCCCAGGCACCAATAAATTCGGCGCTGGCCAGTTTGGGTAAATATTTTTTCTTTTGCTCTTCGTTCCCAAAAGTTAAAATATGGCCGGTACAAAGTGAATTGTGTGCAGCTAATGATAAACCTATCGAGCCGCAAACCTTTGAGATCTCCTGGATAATCGTATTGTATTCGTAATATCCCATGCCACTTCCGCCATATTCTTCGGGAACCAATACACCCATGAGGCCCAGCTTACCCATTTCTTTGAAAATGTGTACCGGGAATTCCTGGCTTTCGTCCCATTCCATCAAATGGGGCTTAATATGTTGCAAGGCGAATTCTTTAGCAGTCTGTGCAACCTGCTGGGTAAGTTCAGTAGTAATAAAATTCATATAATAGCGATCGTTGAGGGTGCAATTTACAGCATTTTAAAATACTAACAGATGTTAGCATTACCGGGTACATATATTTTATCATTTCGATCCCGATATGTATCGGGATCGACATGACAGATCCTTTGGAATTAAGTTTCAAACTCAGATAGTAGCCATTACCGGGTGGTAAGATATGGCGATACTTTACTATAGATCTCGTCCGTAACGATCATGATCTTTTTCAGATCACTAAGCGCCGAAAAAATTCCATGAGCTGCCCTGTATTGCACAATAGCATTGGCAATATTGTATCGGAGGTAGGGATGTATTTTCAGTTCATCAACAGTAGCCGTGTTGACATTCAGTTTTTTCACCTCATTTGATGACATAACCAGACTCGATCTTATCTTCTGAAAAGTTGAATCAGGCAATGCAAATGTTTCAGCAACCTGTTCCACTTTATAAAAACCGCCAAGCTTTTCACGAAAGCTAATGATCCGGTTTGCCAGTTTACTGCCAATGCCCGGCAATGCAATAAAGGCCGAAGTATCGGCTGCATTGATATCTACTGATGCTATTTTAGATTTTGGTTTTTCATAGCTTTTGTAAGGTTCCGGGGTTTTGTATGTACTAAAATCAGCATTGGGCCTTGCTTCAATCCTTACATAAGGCAAAAGCCTTTTTACTTCATCTTCATGAAGTCCCCAGATCCTGGCAATATCCCCGGGCTGTTTAAACCTGCCGCCTTTTGATATATAATTATGAATGGTATTGGCTGTTTTTTCTCTTACGCCCAGTTTTACCCAACCCGATACAGCTAAAGTATTGGGATCAAAATAGAACAATGCGCCTGTTGGCTTTTTACTGTAATAATTTTTTTCCGACGGTTGATAATAGGGCATACCATTTTCATCATCGTAATTCCGTTTTGCATACTTCCTGCTACTATCGGGCTGTTTTAATTTAAGCCCGGCTATCTCCTTTTCAAATGCACTATGATCAACCTCCTTTGACGCAATAAAAAAAGGAAATAAGAATGGCAGGATAATGAATAGCCCTATCAATACTGCGATAGTAATGATGCCTCTACGCTCTTTTCGGGTAAAGGAAAGATATTCGGGAACGTGTTTTTGGGGCCTGGTCACGGTTAGCCAAGGTAGAGATGCGAATTAATAAATCCATGAGAAAAATAACGTGAAAAAACAGGGAAATCCCCAAAGTAAATTTCTTTGCGAAAAACTTTGCGCCCTTTGCGGTTAAGTTTTTATCACACTAAAAAACTCAAAGCCGATCAAAGTAAATTTCCTGGCCATCATAAGCCAATTGAATACCATAAGGTAGTTCTGCATTCACGGCTTCATGCCTGCCCAACTGGTGACTGATATGTGTAAAATAGCCTGTAGGTACTTCCAGTTCCTGTACCATAGCAACAGCTTCATCGAGGGTAAAATGAGAGATATGGCTTGTTTTGCGAAGTGCATTCAATACCATGGCATCACTGCCTTTTATTTTTTCTTTTTCGTCCGCATCTATCTTATTGGCATCGGTGATATAGGTAAATCTTCCAAAACGAAAACCCAGTACCGGCATTTTTAAATGCCATACCAGGACCGGGATGACGGGGATATCACCGATCATAAAAGGCGCATCATCAATGGTAATTAAATTAAGATTAGGAAGTCCCGGGAATTTTTTATCAGAAAAAGCATAAGCAAATTCTCTTTTTATCGCTTCCTCTGTTAATGAGTTGGCATACAGGTCCATTGGCTTTTGCTGAAAATAATTATAGGCCCTTACATCATCCAAACCAGCAATGTGATCCTTGTGCGGGTGTGTAAATAGAACAGCATCCAGTTTTTTTACATTGGCCCTCATCATCTGGTACCTGAAGTCGGGTGTGGTATCAACAACAATGGTTGTGGTTTCACTTTCAACTAAGATACTGGAACGAAGCCGCTTGTCCTTTTTATCGGGTGACGTGCATACTTCACAATTGCAGGCGATCATGGGGACGCCGCTGCTGGTACCGGTACCAAGGAATGTTATTTTTAAAGGGGGACATTGCACCCTGCGAATTTAAGGAATTGAAATTGGGAATTAGGAATTAGGGATTGGGAATTAGGTAAAGAGTTCAATAATTTGAATTTTCTCAGAATTTGTAAAAGGAAAAGGTATTAATGCAATGATGTTATATCCTAATTACCTGGAACTGTTAACACTCATCACCTCATCATACATCTTCTGACTTTCAAGTGTAAGTGCATCAAAATTGATCTCTAATTGAGGCATCAGGTCGATCAGGGCATTCATCCTGCCTTCTGTTTGAAAGAATTTATTGATAACGATCACTTTTCTATCCTGCAAAATGCAATAGCCGGTTTGAAAAGTACCCCGCTCGTAACGGATAACATAACCGCAATCTTCAGCGATCTTTTCTATCTTATCTAAATTATGTTGTGTGTATTTCATAGAAAAGTAAAAAGTTAAAAATCAAAAGTCAAAAGCTTAGTGCATAACAAAATTAAGAACTCAGGTGTGTTATTAGATTTAAAGTTATCACCATCCCGTTGAAAAAAAGGCAATATCCCGAAGCAGATTTCTGTTTGGTTTTTTACTTTTGAATTTTTACTTTTGAATTTTGCCTTTACTTATTCGTCATCCGTATCACCGGCACGATCATCTCTTCCAGGCTTATACCTCCGTGCTGAAAAGTATTGCGGTAATAATTTGCAAAATGATTGTAATTATTGGGATAACACAGGTAAAGGTCGCCTTTGGCAAAAATAAAAGAAGAGTTTACATTAGGAACCGGTAAGCCTGCTTCTCTTGGATCCCTGAACGCTAATACATCTTTGGGTTCGTAGTTTAAATTACGGCCGTGCTTGTAACGCAGGTTAGCCGTGGTTTGCTTATCGCCGATCACTTTTGCCGGTGTATTCACCCTTACGCTTCCATGATCAGTTGCCACGATCATTGTTAATTTTTTATCAGCAATTTTTTTAAGCGCCTGGTGCAGGGGTGAATGTGTGAACCAACTTTCTGTAATACTCCGGTAACTCGTTTCATCGCCCGCAAGCTCTTTCAACACTTCCATTTCGGTACGTGCATGACTGAGCATATCCACAAAATTATAAACGATCACATTGATATCGTTTTCCATCATGTTGTGAATATTATCCACCAGTTTTTGTCCGTCATGATTATTGGTGATCTTGGTATAAGAATATTTCAGGTCACCCTTGCCCATGGCTTTTAACTGGCCTTTAAAAAAATCTTCTTCAAACATATTCTTCCCGCCATCCTCATCATCATTTTTCCATTGCACCGGAAATTTCTTTTCAATATCTACCGGCATCATCCCCGCAAAAATAGAATTACGTGCATATTGCGTAGCCGTAGGCAGTATGGCATAAAAGGTTTCTTCTTCATGAATACGAAAACTTTCTGCAAAAATGGGTTGGATGGTTTTCCATTGGTCAAAACGCAGGTTATCGATCAGCACAAAGAACAAAGGCGTTCCTTTTTCCAGGTGAGGAAATACTTTAAACTTCATCAGGTTATGGCTCATGATGGGGCCATCGGCACTTTTAGGACTAACCCAGGAAGCATAATTCCTTGAAATGAATTTAAAGAATTCCGTATTGGCTTCTGTTTTTTGTGCCTCAAAAACTTCCTGCATCTCCGGGCTGTCGCTTTTTTTCATCTCCAGTTCCCAATAAACAAGTTTGCGGTAGATCTCCATCCACTCATTATAATTGGGATTACTGTTCAATGCCGTAAATAAACTCCTGAATTCCTGCTGGTAGGCCGAAGTTGTTTTTTCTGCAACCAGTCTTTTATTATCAATGATCTTCTTCAAACTTAACCATACCTGGTTTGGATTAACAGGCTTGATCAGATAATCACTTATTTGTGAGCCGATCGCTTCATCCATTAAATTCTCTGCTTCATTCTTCGTAATTAAAACAACCGGCAGGTTGCTTTTTATTTCTTTTATCTGCTGCAGGGTTTGCAGTCCGGTAATGCCGGGCATGGTCTCATCCAGCAGCACTACATCAACAATATTATCTTTTACATATTCCACTGCATCAAATCCATTGGTCTTGGTTTGCACTTCGTATCCCTTATTCTCTAAAAACATGACCTGCGAGGTAAGGCTGTCAATTTCATCATCTACCCAAAGAATTTTTGCTACACTCATATGTAAGGTTTGGAGTTTTGTGTTATGTGTTTTTTGTTCCCGTCATTATTAATTGTAATCAACTTCATTGGCGTCGCACTCTTGTACTGCATGTCTTTTTTGAACTTTTATCTAAGCGAAGAAGCAGCAGTTAAAATTTTGCAACTATACAATGCTTACAAATTTAATTTTTTATGTCAATGCTGAACCACTTTATTTAGCTTTGTGCATCTTTTAACATATACTGTTGCGGCCTTAACCCAAAACAAAAAACAAACAACACAAAACCATTTAATGCCTTTCAGAAAAATTATTAACGACCCGGTTTATGGTTTTATTACCGTGGACGATGAATTGATCAACCAGGTCATTGCCCATCCTTATTTTCAGCGCCTTCGTCGTATCAATCAAATGGCCATGGCAAACCTGGTTTATCCAGGTGCTGTACACAGCAGGTTGCACCATGCCCTGGGCGCTTACCATTTAATGGGTAATGCCTTATCCGAATTAAAAAATAAGGGCATTGAGATCACCCCGGCCGAAGAACAGGCTGCAAAAATTGCGATCCTCCTGCATGATATTGGCCACGGCCCCTTCAGCCACGCACTGGAACATGAGCTGATAGAAAGCATGCATCATGAAGACCTGTCCTTGATGATCATCAAAGAACTGAACAAACAGTTTGCGGGGCAATTGACCCTGGCCCTGGAAATTTTTACGGACGGTTATCACAAAAAATTCCTTTACCAGCTCATTAGCGGACAGCTTGATGTTGACCGTCTTGACTATTTAACAAGGGATAGTTTTTTTACCGGTGTTAATGAAGGTGTGATCGGATACGACCGCATCATAAAAATGATCACCGTTTATCATGGTGAACTGGTGGTGGAAGAGAAATCCATTTATTCAATAGAAAAATTTTTAGTGGCACGCCGCCTCATGTACTGGCAGGTTTACCTGCATAAAACTGTTCTATGTGCCGAGCAGATGCTGAAGCGGATCATAAAGAGAGCAAAACATCTAAAAGCGGCTACACAACATCCGCTGCATAATTTTATAACGCAACCCATTCAAACAGTTACCCTGGAAGAATTTTGTAACCTGGATGATCATGATGTAATGGCTGCTATAAAAGGCTGGTGCCATCATGAGGACAAGATCCTGTCAACACTTTGTACCGGAATCATAAACCGCCAATTATTAAAAGTTCAATACTTTGGCGGCCCCGTTGATGAAACATGGGTACAGGAAAAGACCGCCGAAGCCTGTATAAAATTAGGATTGAATACAGAAGAAGCCGGCTGGCTGGTATTTACCGGTGAAGTTAGCAGCAGCACGTATAACCGGGAAGAAGAACACATACACATACTTTTTAAAGATGGTTCTGTAAAAGACATCTCAGAAGTTGATAATGCACTGATCAATCAAAACCTGATGGGCAAGGTTAAAAAATATTACATTTGCTATTTAAGATAGCTGTTAGCTATTAGCTGTTAGCCTTTAGGTAATACACGGCTAGAAGCTAAAGGCTAATAGCTAAAAGCTTTAACCATGCAATTCACCGCAGCACAAATAGCCATGATGATCAACGGCAAAGTAGAAGGCAATGCCGAAACTGCGGTTGGTTCTTTCGGAAAAATTGAAGAAGCCCAAAAGGGGCAACTGGCATTTTTGGCAAACCCCAAATACGAAGAATACTTATATACTACCAAAGCAAGCATCATCATTGTCAATGAAACCCAGGAACTAAAAGAAAAGATCGAAGCTACCCTCATAAAAGTTCCCGATGCCTATTCAGCATTTGCTACCCTGCTGGATAAGTACCAGCAAATACAAAGACAACAGCTTACCGGTATTCAGCAGCCTTCTTATGTTGCCACAACTGCAAAAATTGGCGACCATGTTTTTATTGGTGCTTTTGCGTATGTGGGAGAAAATGTGATTGTGGCAGATGGGGTTAAGATCTATCCCAATGCATATCTTGGGGATAATGTGACCATTGGTGAAAATACCATCATTCACCCGGGGGTAAAAATTTATCATGAATGTATCATTGGGAGCCATGCTATTTTACATGCCGGCTGTGTTATAGGCAGTGATGGTTTTGGATTTGCGCCGCAGGCAGATGGCAGTTTTAAAAAAATTCCACAGATAGGAAATGTAATAATAGAGGACCATGTGGAGGTAGGAGCCAACACGACAATTGACAGGGCTACCATTGGCAGTACACTTATAAAAGCCGGAGCCAAATTAGATAACCTGCTGCAGATCGCCCACAACGTAGAAGTTGGAAATAATACAGCTATTGCTGCATTGACAGGTGTTAGCGGAAGTACAAAAATCGGTAATAATGTTATTATTGGAGGACAGGCGGGGCTGGCGGGCCATATTCAAATTGCCGATGGCACAAAAATCAATGGAAAAAGTGGCGTTAGTAAATCTATAAAAAAACCTAATACTTCTGTCACCGGTACCCCGGCGATAGATTATGTTACCTCTATGCGTTCACAAGCGATAACCAGAAATTTACCGGAACTGGAAAAAAGGGTACGGGAACTGGAAAAGAAGCTGAAGGAAATGATGGAGAAAAAATAATTTGACACTGCCACTGCTCATCCAAAAACTTTTTATCGCCTCATTTGTCACCATCAGGCACGATTAATGCTTAACATATTCTTTAGCCCACAGGCTAAAAAATAAAATATCTTTGACCGTTGTTTTGATCAGCATAAAAGAAACACCATACCCAAACCGTAAAATTCATTTTTTGAACATTTTTAGATACCGCATATCATTTTTAATATTGTTTTTTTTAGGATCGGCAGCCTTTGGCCAACCGATCTCTATATCCGGAACCGTAATTGACGGCCATACAAAGGAGCCCGTAAGTTATGCTTCGGTTTATTTTGCCAGGTCGGGTGTTGGAAAAACCACAGACAGTGCCGGGCAGTTTACGTTTGTCATCAACAATTTTAAAAACGACACTTTACTGATCAGTTATATTGGTTTTGAGGTATATAAAATACCGGTTACCCAATTACAGAATAATAAAGCATTCAACATTCAACTGGAAAGAGGGACCGCAAAAGGCGAAGTGGTGATCAAAGCCAGGTGGAACAAGGGGCTTTATTTGTGGAAGAAGATCATGAGCAAAAAGAAGCAGTATAACCGGTACGACCAGGGCAACTTCAGTTACGAAGCTTATAATAAACTCGAGATCGATATTAAGAACTTCAATGCAGATAAAGCCAAAAAGAATTTTATACTAAAGAATTTTCAGTTCATTTTTGATAATATGGACAGCACTTCGGAAGCGGCTCCTTTTTTACCCGCCTACCTGGTTGAAAGCCTGAGTGATTATGCATACCAGCGCAGTCCCAGGAAATTTTA